>DATMPC010000090.1 GCA_035567895.1 Terriglobales bacterium
ATTTGGCACGTCTGGGGAACGCTTTATTGCAAGGATCAGCATGGCAACATGATCACCGATGCCTGTGTGGGCGGAGTAGCAATCGCCCAGGTCAGACAGAGGGACGGCAAAGTGCTGAGCATAACGCACGAGAAATAGCCGGGATTGATGAAACATCGCCATTACACTCATCACTCCGGTTTCCGGAACCGGCTTTTTAACCCTCTGCGACGCGCACCGCTAAATCACTGACCGGCTGGTCTCGCGCTCCCACCAAATCACCGGCTCTTAATGATCAGTTAGAAAGCCGCGCAATGTGTAGTCCCGATTCGGTACTACCCAAACACCCATTGTTCGAGTGGTGCGTGTTGCGCATCGCCGGGAGCCGAAATCGGCCAAAACTGGCTCCGGAAGGCAGGAAATCACCCATTCGACGGTTCGGTTCGGGACCGGTTTGGGACCGGTAAAAATCAACACTTCGATGTGGTATTCACAAGCTGCTCCTCGAAAATCGGTCCCGGTCCCGAATCCTATAGTCGGAGTTCGGGACCGATTTCAATCAGCCTACGCGGGAAAGATGCCAAAGGCATCTCTTTCCCGGCGTAGATCGTAGATTCATTCCGAACCGGTTCGGAACCGATTTGGGACCGACCCACTCACGATTTCCCTGTAAACTCGCGCACCTTCGCACTAACTCAGCTTCTAACTTCCAGATAAGTTGCGACTTATGATTTTCCTACAGGGAAAGTTTGAATTTTCGTGGCAGGTACTATCTAATATAGCTACGGAACGGAACCGCGCTGAACCGCGCGAGGCAAAGGCGAAGTACGGAAGCTCCCGAGGCTTGCATACGTCACTGCAAGCCGTATGACGAGGGGTTGACCTGAAAAGCTAAGCTCCAGCCACATTGGAGACTCCTGAGGAGGAGACTCAATCGTGGCTGCCCAGAAAATCTTCGCCGCACCGAACATACTCACTGCGGCAATCCTCTTAGTTCTCTATCGCAAAGAGCTGCAATACGAAGGTTGTCACTACGCCTTCGACTGCGACCAGTATCAGTTCTGGTTTCTTGACAAGCACGGCGTGGGTCCCGGCTTCGCAGCGCAACTCCGCTCTAAGTCGGACAATCTCGTCCCGGCTCGCGCCTTTCAACGCGCACTGCACCGCCTCCATCTGGACTTCCGCACAGAGCAACGTCGCGTAGGCAATCCGCGCTCGCTGGAGGTCAGCAATGGCGGAGGCGACCGTGGCCGCTAAGAAACTCTTAACCATTCTCAGATTCTCGAAGCTGCCGGCTGACCTTCGACGGCAAGGCAAGTTCTGCGTATATCGCGAGGAACCGAACGGCAACAAGAAGCCACGCAAGGTTCCCTATCAGCCGCACAACCCAAAGCTCAAAGCCGATATGTCGAAGCCGGAGACGTTGTCAGACTTCGACACGGCCGTCGAGGCAATGCGCAAAGGTAAGTTCGATGGCATCAACGCGCTCTGTTCGCCGGAGTTCACGTTTGTTGATCTCGACAGCTGCGTCAGTGACGGCGACATATCGGACGAGGCATACCGCATCATCGGCTCGCTTCCTAAGACGTACTGGGAGTTGTCGCCTTCAGGCACCGGTCTGCACGGAATCTTTCGTTGCGATGGCGAGTTCCCAGCGCTGAAGGTCGGCAACGTGGAGGCTTACTGCGCCAAGCATTTTATGAGCGTCACCGGCAATCAGGTTCCGAACGGAGCCAAGAAGATTGCCAACGCGACGGCAGCGGACTTCGAGAAGTTGCGACCGGTCAAGACTCCGGCAGCGGTCACCGCGAACACGAGTGACAAACTGAACCTTCTGCTTGCTGGAAACTTCGCTGGGGCCGGTTTCCCGTCCGCGTCTGAAGCTGATCTGAGTCTTTGTGGAACGCTGGCGAAGCGTGGACTGCCACGCGAGGCAGTAGAAACGATCTGGCGAGGCAGTGGATTAAACCGCGACAAGCTGGAACGTGACGATTACCGGGAGCGCGTCCTCAACACAGCGTTCACCAACGTAAAAGTTGCAGAAGCCTACACCGGCGATGGCTCCGATTGGGAATCAGCCTTTCCAGCCGTGTCGCAGTTCGATGGGGACGAGTTCCCGGAGCGCCACATCATCAAAGGTCTGTTCGGACACCAGTCAGTGCTGGCGATTCCCGGAGCGCCAGAGGCAAACAAGACGCTGGGCGTGCTTGAGATGTGCAGGGCGATGCTGGCAGGCAAAGGTGCGAAAGCCTTCAACCACTTTGAAGTCTTGGAAGATGTCGCCGGGATCATATACGCAATCCCGGAAATGAGCCGAAGCAACTTCGTTCGCTTCGCTCGATTCTTCAAGTTGAACGATCAAGGCAGCAAGTTCCGCCACCGGTCTGCTGCGGATGGGGCCACCATACAGTTGGATGATCCTCGACTACAGAAAGCCGTGAGGGACCGTGTTCTGATTCTGGACACGCTGCTGTACTTCTCTGGCGCAGAGGATACGTACAAGGCCAGTGAATGGCTTTGGTTCTCGACTCAGTGTCGAAGGCTCATAGATGAGTTCGGTTGTCTGGGCATCATTCTCCTCCACCACCCCACCAAAGCCGGAGCCGAAGCCAGCGACATTGACATTATGAAGTTCCTGAGCCAGTCCATAGCGCTCGCTGGGCTGATTGATCTTTGCTTCGCCTTCCGTCGCAAGCCAGATAGTGAAAGCGAAGTCGTGGTCAAGTGCCTCAAGGCTCGTATCTGGGACAAACATACTCAGCCGTTCATCATCAGCAGCCGGGACAAACACGGAGACAGCTTCATCAGCAAAGGCGAGTTTCCCTGTACGAGTACGCCGGGAACGGTGGACGTGCGCGAAGCGCTCAAGTCACGTAATGGTCGCAAGCCAGCGGCCAACAGTGAGCAGATGGCGGAGAAGGCGAAGGAGTTGGCAACGCAAGGAATGAGTCAGACGGAGATCACGGCCAAGCTGAAAGCAGAAGGCCACAACATCAGCCGGTCCGGAGTACAGAAGTTACTGGCAAAGAAGAAAAGGAAATTTTAATGGCCACCGACATACATAAGAAGCGCGAGGAGAAGAAGGCAGCGTGACCTTCATCGGCGCAAAGGTCTTGTTCGAGATGCAAAGTGATCCGCGAAAGCTCATTCGTGGGAGCCGTCGCCCAATCCATTTTCCGTGGCGACCAGTTCCGCGACCGGAGAAAAAGACCGGCACAGCAGTGTTCATCAGCACGGCGAGTGATCTGGCGTGGTGGAACCAGGAGGATGTAAGGCTGCTGGAGCAGTTAAACGCACCGCTGAGGCTCCAGCGTCCGGGAACGACGACCGAGCAGCAGTTACTCACGCTTCCACCCACGGTGGACTGCTACATGGTTGACGTGTGGTGTGGAGACGATACGGTGCAAAGGCAGTTGCTGGAGATTCTGCTTCCAAATCTACCAACCCTCAACGCATTTGTAATTTGAGCGACCAAGAAAACGGAGAAAACAAGAATGAAAGTAACAGTACTGAGAAGGCGACAGGGAGACGGCACGGTGTTCTATGTGTCGGCTGCGAAGAACCACAAAGGCGTGTTCGAGAACTTCTCGCAGAAAGAAGTAGAGAACAATCCAACGCGGTTTGAAGTGCGCGAGTCCGGCTCCTTCCGCAAAACGAACATTCACGAGGTCACACCGGCCAGCGACAAGACACTGCCCAAGCCGCTGGGAGAGCTGAACGAGCTGATCGCAATGCTCGCTCCGTTCCGTCGCGGACGGTCGCAGCAGGAAATTGCGACCGAAGCGCAGAAGATGCTCGATCACAAACATCTGAACCAAGTCAAAGAGTCTTGGCAAGCTCTCGGACTCTCGCCGGAAGCAGCGGAAGTCGCAGCGCGAGTCGAGATTCAAAAACGTCCCGCAGACCTTCCTCCCGTCACGGAGTGGGCCAGTCTGCTGGACAAGGCATACGGAGGACGCGGATGAGACGGAAGATGGGTAAACGCGAGCGCGCACGGCGCAAAGCGGAGCGCGAAGCAGCGCACCGCGAGCACTGGAAGCAATTTGCGCTCAACGCAGCATACGACAACCGCGAAGCCGCGAAGTCGTTCAACAACGCGAAGAAGCGAGCCGTTGTGGTGGAGTTGTATCGCTACGGAGCCAAGAACGATCAAATCGTGGCTGCCACGGAATGGTCTCTGGCCTTCGTCAACGATGCGATTCGCGACTTTGCGCACCAATGTTTAGCAGACGAGGTGAGGACTCATGGCTAAGTCCAAAGCAGTTAAGAGCACGCTGAAGGCTCTTGGCATTAAGCAGGAGCAGCCAGACCACCTGAAAGGACTCGCAGCGAAAGGAGCCGGGAAGGCAACGCGCTACAAGCCGGGAGACGAACGGCTGAAGAACAATCAGGGCCAGCGCAAGCAGATCGTGCCGGCTCGCAACGTGCTAAAAGCGCGAGCGCGAGTGAGCGAGATTCTCAAGGAACTTCAAGGGCAACCCATCGCCAAGGAATTGTCCAACCTCCTGGGACTTCCGGAGGACACAACCATCGCGCAAGCCGTGGCTTTCAGTTTGATATGGCAAGCGCTGCAAGGTGACGTGAATGCAATAAAACATTTACAGCTCAATGTTGAGAACTTGCGCGATGGAGTTCCGACACTGCCAGCCGGTCCTCCACCCGTTATGAAGATCGTTTTAGTCAAGCCAAACGAGCAGCCGAAGGAACCACCAACTATCGAAGCAACACCAACCAAACAACTGTCCGCTCCATTCGCGGACAACAAAGGAGATGAGTAATGGATGTAAGCAGGATTGACGCAGAGAAGTACACCGCAACCGCCACGGCTATTCGAGCCGAGCAGAATCGCATCGCGCTGATCGACCGCACCACGGCAGACGATATGGCTGAAGACCTACGCCAGCGTCAGGAGCGCGTGAAGTCCTGCGCTGACCGCGTGGCGGGACTCGAATTGGAACTCACTGAGCAAGAAGGAAAATGGACGAATTATAAGAACGCCATCGAATCAGCGGAGAGATTGTTGGCGACCCGTCCGGACCTGCGACACGACATTGCGGCAATGAAAGACAAGCTGGAGAAGTGCGAAGAAGAAGGCGCAGAGATCAAGAAACACTTGGACCGACAGCGCGACATTCTCAAGCAGGCGAAATCGGACGTTAAGCCGTTGAGCGACAAGAATCCTCGCGGTTTCGATTTCGCGAAGTTTGACCGGCTGCAAGCAGAGGAGAAAGCGCTGCGGGTAGTCGAACAAGTTCGCCACCGCTGACGTGGGCGACGGCGAGCCGTTCAATCCTCCCGGCGACGGCTCGCCTAACAAGTTTGTGGAGTGCGCAGTTAACCGATTGCGCCACTTCATGACGCCACGAGCAAGGAAATCCGGCTTGCGCGTGGTGGGCAGATTCCACCTGCCCATCTCCTAAACCGGTCCGGCTCCGTCCTTCGTGATGGAGCCGGTTTTAAAAGTTGGCGCTCCGGCTTCGGCAAACAAGCACGTTGAGCGCGAGACGGCTCTGCGCTGCGGCAGAGCCGTTCCTTTTCTGGGAATTACGAAGTTGCTAAAATATTTGTAGCGGGGATTGCGGCTTAAGCATCCTCCGTGCGATGATTCGCGTGAATGAGGCCCGGACTTGCATCCGGGCTTTTCTTTTGCGGTTACAACAACCGGAGGGTGAAATCAGATCATGCCCAAAAAGTACTTCGTGATTTTGTTCGTCGCTGGCTTGGTTACTGTCCTACTTGCGCAGCAGCAATCTCCAACACCTGCACCTGTATCAGCCGTATCGACGGGACCACACTATCAATTGTTCACAGCTCAAGTCCAAGGGAACGACACGGGTCGTGGGGTTACTTATCCTCCGCCTGTACAAGCCGTCTTTCTGCTCAACACCGAGACCGGACAAGTCTGGCGACACCAAGCAGCATTCGCCACGAGCAACAACAGCTCAAACTCAACAGAACATCCCGAGGTGTTCTATCCGGTTGGCTTCGCTCAGGCTCAGGGCAAGTAGTTAGACCACAAGCGCACTTTTACTATTGCCAAAATGCGAATCGCAACGGATAATCCGCCCAACAAGGAAGGTGATGCCTCGTGAAGAAAACAAGTGAACCGTTCGCGCCGATGGCGCCACCGCCGCCACCTAGCGCAGTCGTAGCAACTTCGCCACCGCTGCCACCTAGCGCGGCCACGCCACCGCCCCCACCCGGACGCAAATCGCGGGCCTATTCGCGGGCCTAAGGATGAGTAATTTGCAATACGGAGAAACCGGGAAGAAAAACGTACAACACGCGGACGATTCGCGGAGTTAGTCTCGCGTTAGCAAACCGCCGCCTTCAGCCACTCGGCCACCTCTCCGGAGATTGTTCAAGCCTCGATGGATCAGAAGCATCCATCGAGCGATCAGGCGGGCTTCTCGGATTATAACGGATGTTTCACCGGTGGCTGTAGAGTGATGTCGTTTGCTACATTCCGGTTCCCTGATACGGCGCCACCTGCTCCGCGACCTTCTGCTTGTCTCCTACTACGACCATCGTGAGCTTTTGTGCATCGATATATTTCTGCGCGGCCTGTTCCACCTGTTGTGGAGTTACTGCGTAGATCTTCTGCACATATGTGTTCAGGTAATCGTCCCCCAGCTTGTGCAAATCGACAAACTCGAGCTGGCCGATGAGTCCCGCTCTGCTCGAATTTCGCAGCACGAACACGCCTGCGAGGTAGTTCTTGATTCCCGACAGCTCGGTGTCCCCGGGAGCTTCTTTCTGCAGCCGGTCTATCTCGTACAGGATCTCCTTGATCGAAGCACCCGTGTACTGCGCCGTGACGTCTGCCACCTCTACCCAGTAAGCATCGCGGTAGCGCGTCGAGAGCTGGCTTGACGGAGAGTAGGTGTAGCCCTTCTGCTCGCGAATGTTGGAAGTAATGCGCGACCCGAATGAGCCTCCCAAAATGGAATTCATCACCTGCAGCGGAATGTAGTCTTGATTACTCGGATCGATCGTCGGCAATCCGATATAAAGTGTGGACTGCACCGCGCCTGGCCGGTCGATGAGCGCGAAATCGTGCTTCGTTACCGGCTTGGGAATGTCAATGAAAGGATCAGCCCCATGCTGCCACGATGAAAACGCGTCCGTAATCTCCTTCTTCATTGCAGCGCCATCAAATTTACCGGCGACATAAACGTGGGTGCGGGCCGCGCCGAAGTTCTCCTTATAAAACTTCTGAACGTCTTCAATTCTGTATCCCTGGATCATCTGCTCGGTCGGGAACAGTCGCCCATATGGATGATTGGGATAGAGCGCTTTCCGAAACTGCTCGAGTCCGAGGAACTGAGGCTGCGATTTCTGAATGGCTAGACTTCTCAGTTGATCCTTCTTCAGGCGATCGATTTCTGAGGCGGGAAGCAGCGGATGCATAGCCACATCGGCGAGAAGAGCAACCATCTTGGGACCGTACTCAGAAAGCACGTCACCCGAAACGTGCGTGATGTCGACGCCAGTACTAACGTCCACCGAACCGCCCATCGATGCGGCCTCTTGCGCTACCTGCTGCGCCGATCGTGAAGTAGTGCCTTCCTTCATCAAAGTCGTCGTGAGATCGGAAAGCCATACCTGGTTCTCAGCTTCGTTCAGGTTGCCGGCGCGCACGCTCAAGGAAATCTCTACTTTGGGAATCGCACCGTAGGGAACCAGAGTCACCTGAAGTCCATTAGGCAGAGCAAATCTTTCGGGTTGCGGAACGTGGAATGGCTTGGGAGCGCTACCCGGCGGCGGGCTCTGCTTCTTCACCGGCGCAGACTGCGCGGGAGTTGCGGTGTCCTGCGCCTGTGATGGAAGGCTCCACGCGAGAGCCAGGAACATAGTGCAGGTAAGGCCAATCACTCGATTTTTCATAATGTCTCTCCCTTCGCTCTCGATCTCAATTCCCCGACTTGCTGGCCTGGGTGTTTTCGGCAGCTTTCGGTTCAATAGTCAGAATCGTGCGGTTCGTCGACCGCAAATATTCCTGCGCCGTCTTCTGGATGAGTGCCGGAGTAACTTTCCGGAATTGGGCTTCGATGTCGTTCACTCGCTGCGGATTGTCATCGAATAGCGCGAAGCTCGCGAGCAGGTCGGCACGTCCGAAGCCGTTGAACTGGCTGACCTCGTCGTAAAAGGCGGAGCGCATTTTCACCAGCGCACGGTCCAGCGTCTTCTGATCGACCGGCTTTGTCCGTATTGGCTCGATCACGGAATCGATCGCAGACAGAATGTCGTCGTCCTTCACGTTGCTGTCGTGGTAGAGATCCAGCATCCAGAGCATGGGACCGTTGTAGTTGTACATGTTGCCCAGCAGGTTGATGCCGCCCTCAATGCCTCCGGTCATTCCGCGCTTCTGCACCAACTCGTGATATAGGAGGCTGTCATCGCCTTCGATCAGGATCTGATCGATCAAACCCATTGCGTAATACTCCGGCGTGTTCCGCGCGGGCATGTGATACGCAACTGCAATCGCCGGACGCTTTGCTTGCGGATCGGGCTTTGAGGCTCTCTTCTCTTTTTCCTGGCGTGGCTCAGTCAGGTCGGGTTCCTTCGGCTGCGGAACCGAGGGGATTTCAGCGAAGTACTTGTCAACGAACTTACGCGCCTCCGCAGTGTCGAAATCGCCGACGATCGCCAGTGCAGCATTGTTGGGAGCGTAGTAGGTCTTGAAGAACTGCTGCACGTCGGGAAGCGTGGCAGCTTCGATGTCCTTCAGGTCGCCATAGAAGTTGTGTGCGTTGTACCAGTTGCTGTTGGCGTATTGCGGCATGTCGAGCCACGGAAATCCGCCATAGGGACGGTTGAGGACGTTCACCTTCACTTCATTCCCCACTACGCCTTGCTGGTTCTTGAGGTTCTCTTCGGTCACGGTCAGTCCGCGCATGCGATCGGCTTCCGCCCATAACATCGTCTCAAGCTTGTTGGCCGGCACGATCTCGAAGTAGTTGGTGAAGTCGAAGCGCGTGGAGCCGTTCAGAGTTCCACCATTCTGCTGCACGAGCTTGATCATCTCCATCTTGCCCAGGTTCTGCGAGCCCTGGAACATCATGTGCTCAAACAGATGAGCGAATCCGGTGCGATCCTGCGGCTCAACTCGGAAGCCGATGCGGTAATACACGCCGACCGCGACGGTAGGAGACGAGTGATCGGGCGAAAGCGCCACGCGAAGTCCGTTCGGCAGCTTGTAATAGACCACCGGGACAGTAAAGCTGTTGGAAACGGCGTCGGGCGCGGGTGGAGCGGCCAGCGCTCCTAATGTCACGATTAGGACAAGCGAAAGCGCGGTGATTGCGCGCAGGGAGATCCTCATAGATGCCTCACTGGAATCGAGTCAGGTTTAATTTTCAGGGCGATAAACAAAGCTAAACGGACACACGGAGAGTTGCAAGATAGACGGGATAGATAGGTCTTGGTTAGCGACGGTTCGTCCCGCCTGCGCCACAGCCCCAGGAAATGGAACTAAGGCTTCCTTAGCTCTTCGGCCTCGCGCTTTACCTGTATGAACCCTCGCACCAGGTACAGCACGTAGCCTAAATGGACACCCCACGTGAGGATGAAAGCAGCATGAAGATGTTGAATACTGCGAGCCGTATCCATCAGTGCACCTCCATTCTTGCAAGCTCCAGCGAATGCACGGCCTGCGCCTCACGCAGCTGCTGCCGCGCGCGTTCGAGCTTGTAGCGCACCCAGAAGAGGAGTACGCCGTAGCACATGAACGCAGCGATATTGATCAGGAAAGCTTTGAGCATTGCCGGATCCAGTCCCGAGCCCGATTCGCCAAATACGACCGGCTGTGGATGTTGCGTGCGCCACCAGCGAATCGACATGTAAACGATGGGCACGTCCACAAAACCGAAGATCGCAAGTGCCGCAGCCAGCGTTGGCGCCTGACCGCTGTCGGAGAGTCTGCGCAGCATGAGATAGCTTACATAAATCAGCCACAAGACGAACGTGCTCGTGAGCCGCGGATCCCAAGTCCACCAGATTCCCCAAACGGGCTTCGCCCAGAGCATCCCATCGATCAGCCCAATGGAACAAAAGATGACGCCTAACTCCGCGCCGGCCACGGCAACAGCGTCCGCCGCCGGCGCCGAAGGTGTGTGTCGGCGGGCGAGGTAGACGACCGACGCGATGAGGTTGACTCCAAACATCGCGAAGGCAACCGCAAACGAAGATGCGTGATAGTAAAAAATTCGCTGGACATTGCCCATGGTCGCTTCCGTCGGAGCAACATCAAGTGCCTGGTGCAGTGCGTACGAGAGCAGTATCGCCACGAGGATGGCACTGAAGGTAAAGCCTGCGCGGTTCATTTAGGCGAAGTTTACTCCAGCTTTGCTACGCATGGTGACTTTTGCCACAAGCAGACACGAACACCAAACCAAAAGCTCACGCAGATGAACGCGGATTTAACGGATTCACGCAGATTCTTTCTGGGATAAGAAACAGCAGATTGTGATCCCAGGTTGGGGGAGACCTCTGCGCATCTCCCGTGAAGTGCCAGCCTTTAACAAGATCTGCGTGAATCCGTTAAATCCGCGTTCATCTGCGTGAGCTTTTGCTGTTGGTTTTTGCTCTACGACTGTGCGACGGCCTTCGCCTTTGCCTCCTGCTTCCGTCCCGTAAACGGAATCAGCATTGGAACCCGCTGGCGATACTCGCGATATCGATCTCCAAAGAATGTGATGAGGTCTCGCTCTTCAAAGTAAATTCCAACCAGAATGTATCCCGTCGTGGCAATGGAAAACAGCAAGTGCCCTTGGGTCATCACCGGTGTCGACCAGAACGCGAGGATGAAGCCAAGGTAAATGGGATGTCGAACAAACCGGTAAAGCGAGGGAGTGGAGAAGTCGGGATTGGGGTATTCGGTGCCGCGGAAGTAGGAATAAACCTGGTTCACTCCGAACAGACCGAAGTGGCTGATCAAGCAGGTACCGATCAAAACTAACCCCCATCCCAGAGCAGACAAAGCGTGCAATCCCCCGACCGCGATTGGGTTCGTCGTGTTCCAGACGATGTCCTTAATCGGCTGCCACTTCCAGTAGAGAAGATCGAGCAACAAGCTGGCGGCGAGCACAAACGTGCTGCGCTCAATCGCTGGCGACACAATCTTCGTCAAAGCGCGCTTGAAACCCTGGCGGGCCATCACGCTGTGCTGCACAGCAAACAAGCTCAGCAAAACACAGTTGACGATAAGCGCCTGTATTGGAGGTCCGGGCATTCCCGAGTCGATCGATTTAGGAACACCGATGTTGGCAACGAATCCGATCGCATAGAGAAACGTGACGAAGAAGATCAGGTATGCGATCGCGCCGTAGGCGAGTGCCAGAATACGTGACATAAAGTCCTCCTGCGGGCCGGGATGTTATCAAAACGTAACCTGATGTCAATCGATGTCTTGAGGAAGGGGCGAGCAGGAGACCTGGCCAGCTCCGTCTTTCACCATGCTTCCAGGAAGCACGATCAGTGAGCAATCGAAGATGTTGTGTCGCAAACCAGGTTGATCTAGGCCTAACTCCTTTAGATCAATAACTTAGCCCAAGGAGGGGGCCGGGATCTCGAGCTCGTATGGAAGGATGGAACCGGCTCGCTACTCGGCGTCCAGTACGGACTCGAATAGCAGTAGCGACACGGTAGTGAACACAATGTCATAGACCGCCAGCAGCTTGATCCAATCCGTTGGCTGCCTCTCGCCGGTGAGGATATTGGTAGTCGCAAGCACCATCCCCAGCAGGGCGGGAAGAGAGATGGGGAACAGGATCAGTGGCAGCATGAGTTCGCGGTTACGTGTGCGGATCGATAGTGCGGAAAAGAAGGTTCCGTTCACCACGAGCGCCCATGTTCCGAGGGCAGCAACCAGAACGAGCTGCGGCCAAGAGCCGAGCACACGCAGGTTGTAGAACACGACGAACACCGGAGTGATGAGCAGCTCGACTAGGGCCACGAAGATGAAATTTGCGATCACTTTTCCCAAAAAGAGACCATTGGGAGGCGCAGGCGCAAGGCGCAGCGCGTCGAGGACTCCGTTGTGCAGCTCGCGCGCCCAGCTCTGGTTGAGGGCGACGACGGTGGCAAACAGCAACGCAACCCAGGCGATGCCTCCGGAAATCTGTCGAGACTCCTCTGCCAGTGGATCGAAGGCAAAAGCGAACACCACCACGACAAGCAGCGCGAAGAAGAGCATGGAGTTGGCCGCATCCTTCGAGCGCCACTCGAGACGCATGTCTTTTCGCAGATGCAGCGTGACAGTTCGCGCGAGGCTCATTGCTCGCCTCCGCTGCCGGCATTCAAGGGCGTACGGTTGTGACTAATTTCACGCTTAACGATCGCACCGGCATGCAGGGTGATCCACTCATCCGCGACGCGGGCGAGGGCCTCCAATTGATGGGTGACGACAATCAGCGTAGCGCCACAATCACGCAACCGTCCGAGAAGCACAGACATCGTCGCGATCGATTTGACGTCGACGTTCGAAAAAGGCTCATCGAGCAGAAGGAGGTCCGGCGAGGAAAGCATCGCGCGCGCCAAAGCCAGGCGCTGCTTCATCCCCTGCGAATACTGACCGACGCGTCGCTTTGCATCTACCTGTGCGAGTCCGACTTGTTCGAGCAGTTCGCCGGCGCTCGCCGTCTTCTCTGGCGGATAGAGTCCGCGAAAGTATTCAAGGTTCTCGCGCGCCGTAAGTTCGTCGTAGAGGAGCGTCGCGTGCGCCATGTATCCGAGGCGGGCGCTCACGGCCCGCGCGTTATCGCTGCCGAGAATGCGAACGCTACCCCGCGTAGGACGGGAGAGCCCGGCGATGATTCGAAGCAGCGTCGTCTTGCCAGCGCCGTTCTCCCCAAGCAAGCCATATACGCGTCCGGCGAGCAGCGTAACGCTGAGATCGTGGAGGGCGGCGAAGCGTCCGAAAAGCTTGCTTACACCTTGGAGGACAACCGCAGGCTCAGAGTGAGCAGAGTCAAAATGGGCTGTTTCGGAATGGGAAGACGAGGCGGAATGGCTATCGGAATCGGTCAATCGTCAGTTGGCATTTTGACTTGCTGCTGCCGGCTTGGTAGTTGGCGCTTCCGTGGTCGCGGTCTGGTTCGCCGCCGGGGCGTACTTGGAGGCGCATTTGGCCTGAATCTGCTTGGCGTGGAACACACCATCGGAGCCGTAGTTGCCTTCGACGAGAGCCTGAGCGTTATCCTTAAATGTGTCCGGAGGTGGCTCGGTGCCGCGATATGCAACCTGGAGCTTCAAACCTTGTTCATCGATCTGAAAATCGGCGCCTGCACCCTGGCGGCGGATGCTCCCCGGAACCACCTGACCTGCGACGCGCAGCCGTTTGGTCTGCGCCTGATCCCCCATACCTTGCAGCTCTTTGATGGTGACGTAGTAGCTTTTGCTCTCCTGAATACCGGTAAATGCGAGATACGACATCGCGCCAACGATCACGAGGATAGCGATACCAAAACGAAGATATCTACCGGTAGAAGGCACGATTTAAGAGTAGTCCGTGAGCATGGAGTTTTCAAGGAGGAAAGGCGAACACGAAGGGCACGAAGGTCAAAACAAGAGGTCACGAAGACCAATCTTCCTCTTCGTGACCTCCGCCGTTTGCCTTTGTGACCTTCGTGTTCGCCTTTCCTAGTGCGTATAATTTTATTCGAGAAAGAGGCACGAGATGAGTTCACAAGATGTTCAGAACGGAGCACAAGTCTCCAATGGCTATGAAGTGCCAAAACCGCGTGCGGAATGGCTGAGTAAACGCCGCGACCAGGCTGCCCAAAGCGGTGATCAGAATTTCTCACAGATGCACTACGCCCGGAATGGCGTGGTCACCGAAGAGATGGAATACGTCGCGCACAAAGAGAAGCTCACGCCCGAACTGGTGCGGCACGAAGTGGCCGCTGGGCGCATGATCATTCCCGCCAACATTAATCATCCGGAACTCGAGCCGATGGCGATCGGAGTGGCCTCGTGCTGCAAGATCAACGCCAACATCGGCAATTCCGCCGTGACGTCGAATATCGACGAAGAGCTCAAGAAGCTGCATACTGCTGTGCACTTCGGCGCCGACACTGTAATGGACCTCAGCACCGGCGGAGATATTCCCGAGATTCGCGAAGCGATTCTTCGTCACTCGCCGGTCCCGATCGGTACGGTTCCAATCTACGAAGCCATCAGCCGGGTGAAGCGAATCGAAGACCTCACGCCCGAGATCTATCTCGAAGTAGTTGAGGAGCAGGCCGCACAGGGCGTCGACTACATGACCGTTCACGCCGGTGTTCTGATTCAGTACCTGCCTATGGTCTCCAAGCGCATTACCGGCATCGTCAGCCGCGGTGGCGCGATTCTCGCGCAGTGGATGGCACATCACCACAAGCAGAATTTCCTGTACGAACGCTTCGACGACATCACGAAGATCATGGCCAAGTACGACGTTTCGTACTCACTTGGCGATGGGCTGCGCCCAGGATGTATCGCCGACGCCAGCGATGAAGCGCAGTTTGCCGAACTCGCTACGCTTGGCGAACTGACGAAGAAGGCCTGGGAACGCGATGTGCAGGTAATGATCGAGGGCCCAGGTCACGTCCCCCTGGACAAGATCAAGGAGCAAGTCGATAAAGAGGTCGAGCTCTGCTACGCCGCGCCGTTCTATACGCTCGGCCCGCTCGTGACCGACATCGCTCCCGGCTACGACCACATCACCAGTGCCATTGGCGCGGCGATGATCGGGTGGCACGGCGCCTCGATGCTCTGCTACGTAACTCCGAAAGAGCACCTCGGCCTACCAAATGATAAGGATGTGAAGGACGGAATCATCGCTTACAAGATCGCTGCCCACGCCGCCGATGTTGCCAGGCATCGTCCCGGCGCTCGCGACCGCGACGACGCCATCAGTTACGCACGCTACACCTTCGACTGGAACAAACAGTTCGAACTCTCGCTCGATCCCGAAACGGCACGCTCCATGCACGACGAGACCTTACCCGATGATTACTACAAAGAAGCCGGATTCTGCTCGATGTGCGGTCCCAAGTTTTGTTCGATGAATTACTCGAGCAAAGTCGATGAGTTCAACAAGCGCGTCCACGGCCTGGAGAAGCGAGATCTCACGGGCTTGATGGAAGAAAATCTCGTGAAGCTGGGAAGAACAGGCTCCTGAGATATTTCAGCAGTAGCGGAGCGCCGGGCGCCTCGCCCGGCGTCAGCAGAGGGTCCTAATCCATGTCGGAATACTTCTTCACTCCGGCAACGGTGGACTGTTTCGATGGTGATGGTTTTTGTTTGTAGTAGTGCGTGACTACATCCGGTTCCTCGTGAGTGTCCGCCCGTGTCGCTCGACGAGGCGCTGGCGCAACCGCGCGTTTTGCGGGAGGCGCAGTCCGCCGGGACTGTGCAGCAGGTGGGACGGCTGTCGGGGAGGTAGGGTGAGTGGTTACGGTCACGCCGCTGGGCTGAATCGTATGCCTTTGTGGCGGCAGTACTTCCGAAGCTGGTCGTCGGGCAAAGGTAATGCCTGCAACGATTAACATCGCCATCACGACTCCACCGAGCACTGCAACCCGCTTAGGCGTAAACTCTGCGGCCCAGTCGATGCGCTTCCAAAATGGAACTTGAGGGCGGCGCCGTACCAGAGTGGGTCGGGGCTTCACGGAAGATGTGGCCTGGCCTGCTGGCTGAGATATTGGCGCACGCCGTTCTGTCGGCGAAGGTGCAACTTGTCCCGTCCACGATACCTCCCGTTGCAGTGCAGGGAATTGTAACGCTTCCCATTTGGGGACAGAAGGAGACTCGGTAGCAATTGCAGGCGTACTTGCAGGCTCGTTGGCGGGCTGGGAAGCTTGGACTGGCTGCCTTGGCGCGGCGACTGACGACTGCACTCGTCTGGTCTTTGGAGCAGGAGCGAGCGACCGCTCGGCCTTGCGTACAAGTTCCTCTTCTTTAGCGCTTAGCCATTCGACGGCTTGGGAGATTGCGGCGGAGACTTTTGATCCCGCTTCGCGCAATACTGCGATGGCCTCGTCGATCTCGTCTTTGCGCCGAGGAGGAGCAGTCCGCTGGGCCTGTGGCTGTGCCTGCTTCGTCGAGCGTGTGGCTACAACTTCAGGTTCAGCCGGCTGCGACGGTGCTTGGGCTTCGGCAAAAGGTCCATGGTGAGGTTGCTCGAAATCCCGCGTGGGAACCTCGAATTCCTCGTGCGGTTTCGGAGGCGCCTCTACGAGCTCTGCTTCCGCAACGTGCAGCGGCGTTGGTTCCAAGCTTGGCGGCTCGAAGTGTATTGGGGAAACTTCGGTTTCTTCGGACTCTTGTAACGGGAGTTGCGGACTTGAATCAATGGGCCCTTGCAGCGCTATGTGCTCTGAAGCTGTTGGCTCCGTGTCAGGAAGAGCGATGGGTTGTGGTTCCGCCCATTCGTGTGCAGATTCCCTCACCGGTTCCGCTTCTGGGGCGAAGGCAAATCCTGGTTCTTCATGGGCATGGCTGGTGTCGCGGCCGAAGTTGGCGCCCTCATGAACCAGACTGGCTTCTGCACGCTGAGGTTCCGGAGCTGTCGCAGCGATGTATTCCGGTTCGGGCTGCCGGCGAATGCCGAGCAGCTCCCCGATGCGCCGGAACAGCGGCATGAGCACAAACTCGCGTTCGGGAACGTAGTTCGGTTCTGGTTCGGTTGGCGGCGCGCTGGAGTCGTCATATACGAACCCCATCGGCTGCCTGGAGTCCGCGTCTTTCGGCGTGTATGAGTTATCGTCTGGATTAGTGGACGCCGTCATAAATCATGGCCTTTCATGAGAAAACGAGGAAAGAAGCTCCTCCTCAGACTTCGACGGAGCGGCGCATCTCCTTAGATGCGGCTCGCTGCTTAACGGTCGTCTTGAGTTTATAAACTCAAACCCAGGGTTCGAGTTGCGGCGAGGAGGGCGATTCGGGGCTGGGTGCCGCGTTGGGGGAGACGGTTACGGGGAGTGAAGGGAGACAGCCCCGAGAACAAGTCTCTCGACTAGTTGATCTCGGCGTAATTGTTGCCGTCAGCGTACTGCAGCCCAGCAATCATCTTCGCCCGGTACTGCACTTCCAGATATGCCTTAAGGATCTCGATATGCATCTGCTCGCGTTCAGCAGGGCGGGTGCAGGAGGTGCGGGCATCGTCGAGGGCCAGGTAGCGATCATGCGCTTCGAGAAACTGAGATACGGCAGTGGCGGTAGTCATCTTGAATTGAATGTAGAAGGTGCAGTAGAGCCCCGCCTATACCACGAAAGCCTTAGTCGCCGCCTGAAATGTAACTCTAAAGTGAGGGGTAGGCTCGACTAAGGTCACATACTGCACTCTTTGAGGGTCAGTGCTCCATCACTCAGGCGTTGCACAGCGGCGCCTGTCAGGGCTGACGAAACTTCATCGATAGCCTTCGAGCACAGCGGAAGCGCGGTTTAACGCTCCTGACAGAATAGCGAGCTGTTCCGCAGCTCGTGCTGGATCGCGCGCGTCAATGGCCTCATTTACTCCAGGAATTACAACCGCAGCATAACCCGTATATTCACCGGGAGCATAAATCACATGACGAAACCAAGGGCGGTTTGGAAGTCCCTGTTCGATCAGCAGCGCGCGCTCAGCCCCCAAGAGTGCGCGATTCAGCCTTACCAAGTCACCCGTTGCGGCGTTCTGCGCTTGGCGAATCTGGGCTCCAGCCTGTTGGAAACGCTGGGCAGAACCTAGCGCCTCGCTAAAGGATGGCGACTGGGCACCGAAGGTCTGCTTCGACTTGGTTTCGGCCTGTTGCACATAACTGACGATTTCTCGGCCATAGAGTTCGTAATCCTCCGGCAGGTAGTCGGCTCCTGCCATGTGGAGCATCTGAACGCCGAAGACCCGAGCCATCTGCTGCTCGTACTTGAAGTCGGGATCGCCGAACTTCTTGAACCAGGCGAAGTTGTCAAAGACCGAGTGGTAAACGCCATATGGGCCCCCCGAGCCTATGTCGGTCGCTGGCAATCCGAGGTGCTGAAGAAAAACCGAATAGTCGGACCCGCTACCCAGGTCGCCCACTTCCACATCGTTCTCGACCTTCGCTGCCGGAGGGCGGTTCTGTGATCCTCCCAGATCCGGCGAGAGGTTTTTTACCCGCTCGCGCTCTCTTGCATCTTTCCAGACCTGATAGACCGTGCCGCCCTTGGGACTCGGCACTTGTTTGGTCACGTCGCGTACAAACTGTTTCAACGTTGGAACCGCGCTCGCACCGAAATTGGGACCGGCAACCCCCACGTCCATATTCAAGTAGGCCGCTGCACGTTGCAGCTCTTGCGCGTGCTGCTCGCCCCATTCCGTGGAGCCGATCATGCCCTGCTCTTCTCCATCCCAACTGCAGAAGACCATCGTTCGCCTGGGTTTCCAGCCCGACTTCAGCAGATCGCCAATGCCATGTACCGACTCGAGCATGGCTGCGGTCCCGCTGTTTGGATCCACGGCACCATAGACCCATGCATCGCGATGATTACCGCCGATTACCCATTCATCGGGAAGCTCACTGCCACGCACGGTGCCAATTACGTCCCAGATGGTTTTGTAAGGCGCAGTCATCTTGAGGTGCATCTTTACTCGCACTGGACCTGGCCCAGCGTGATAGGTAAAAGGCATTGCGCCTTGCCACTCGCGGGGAGACTCGGGCCCGCCGAGGTTCTGCATGATGGGCGCGGCATCGGCGTACGACAGCGGCATCGTCATGACCTTCGGCAGATCGGCTGCCGAGCCAGGGGAGGTTCGTTGCGAATCAGGCAGGCTTGGCAGCGAGGCGATTCCCGGAGTGGTCGGATCGCCAGCATACCTGAAGGTGTAGTCGACTGAACCGCGTTGCACTCCGGTGGCCGGACGATAAGGGCCTTTGGGATACATGTCTCCGCGGTAATAGCCGTCATCGATCGGATCGGAGTAGATGATGACGCCGGCTGCTCCATGCTCTTGCGCCACGAGGCTCTTTACCCCGCGGTAGTTCCCACCATATCGGACCATGACGATCTTGCCGCGAACGTCGATCTTCATGGCTTCCAGCTGCTTGAAATCTTGCGGACTCCCATAGTTCGCGTACACCACTTCTGCTTCAACATCGCCTGAGGGTGAGTACGCGTTATAAGCGGGCAGCACGCGCGGATCGTCCTGATAAGGATCGTTGTCTACATGCTCGCGGCTCGGACCGTGCATCTTCACATTCGCGGGCCCAGTGATGTCGAGGCTCACCTCCTGCGGAAATGAGAGCAACACCCTATATTCGACGATTTGCGTGTCGAGCCCCGCCTCGCGGAACTTCTGAGCAACGTACTCGGCCGTCTTTTGGTCCTCCGGAGATCCAGCTACATGCGGCGCCTGTGTGAGGGTACGCAGATGCTCCTCGGCGAGCTTTGGATCGGGAGACTGATTAAATTTGCGATCAATCTCCGCCTGGCGAGAGAAGTCGCGAAAGCCAAAGACCTTGTCGTCCGACGTGGTGCGTGTCCCCTGGGCGAACCCGCTAGAAACCAACATTGCGGATACAGCGAAGTACGATAGACGATGACAGATTCGAAGCAAGCGAATGCTCCTTGTAGAGTCCTTGAAACAAAAGAGACTAACACGAGCAACCCGGTACAAAGTGCCGCAGTTCCTTTATGGGAATCGTAGTTTGCGAGACAAGTGCGAGCTGAAGAAAAGACAGGTGTACTGCGCAATGTAGCGAATCCTCATTGCGCTGTTTGTAATGTCGGTTCTGGGCCGATCGCCCATTCAATCGGATGGAGATCGGCGAGTAAGATTGAGGATGTTAATTCGTTCGAAAAGGGGTCTGGTGTGATGGGAGTATCAAGATTCTCGTATCTGTCTGTCCTGACACTCTGTGCCGGTATGCTTGCTTGCGGCGGAATGGGCGGAAGCAGAACCATAGGTGGAGGTGGCACGTCTCAGACCGGAACTCCCGTATTTGTAACGAACAGCAGCAGCGCCAGCGTTTCTGTGTACCAGATCAATCAGACCTCTGGAGCCCTGCAGCGTACTACTGGCTCACCCGTTACAACTGGAGGTTCGTCACCGGATTCGATGGCAACCGATCCGGCGAAAAAATTTCTCCTCGTGGCGAATTCTTCATCTGCAACGACCTCGGTATTTAGTGTGAACAGCTCCACGGCTGCGTTAACGCCAGTAACTGGTTCGCCCTTTTCCACGCCGCCGAATGCCATCAGGATGGTTTTGCATCCGAGCGGGAATTTCGTGTATACCCTCAGCGGTACGCCAGCACAGATTCAAGGCTACAGTTTCAATTCGACGACAGGGGTGCCGACTCCGCTCACGGGATTTCCAGTGTCATTGAACACTACTGGGGAAACCGGTCTGGCGATATCGCCAAATGGAGGGTTCCTCTACACCTCGAACTCGAGCACGGATGTGATCACTGCGTTTGCAATCGGCGCCAACGGCGCGCTGACTCTCCGTTCAACAACGATATCGCCGCTGCAGGGATCGCCGTTCTACCTCACGTTTGACACCAGTGGGAATTTCCTTTTTGGAATTAATATCAATGGGAACTTTGGCGTAGGAAGTGTCTCAGTATTCTCCGTCTCGGCGTCTGGTGCGCTCACCGAAATCTCAGGGTCTCCCTTCGCAGCAGGTGCGACCCCGGTGAGTGCGGTCTTCTCGCAAGGCGCGCTTTACGTCGTGAATCAAACGTCCAACACGGTTTCGGCATTTGCCCTCAACGCCGCTACCGGACAGCTTACCGACCTCAAGGGCTCCCCCTTCGCAGTAGGCGCAAGACCGGTTTCCGCCGCAACTGCAGTCCTGGGAAGGTTTCTCATCGTGACCAGCAGCGCTAGCAGCAATGTCGGCTCAATCTTCGTGTTCGCGATTGCTGCCGATGGAACGCTCACGCAAGTCACGGGTTCACCGTTTACGCCCGACACGCCTTCACCCAATCAGGTATTGGCCTTCTAGTCTCTGATCCCCTTGATACTGTCATCCCTCGCGGCGCAGCGACAAGCCCAGCTTCAAGAACCCATTTTTAGCGCCGTGGGGGATCCGCTGTTTCCTGCATCGATCTAAAAGCAGATCCCCCAGGCCGCAGCAACGTCATAGGCACATTGAAATCCCGGCGGCGGCCTGAGGGATGACAGTATGAAGCCTGGTCGGCAAGGCGCTGACTATTTCATTCGTTGTTTGATCACTCGAAGTCGGACTCCGACATCGAATCTAAAGAATCTCCCTCACGTCTCCAACTCTGCGCGTAACACGCTCACGATCGAGATATTCGAGTAGTGGAATGGCGTGCTTGCGGGTTACTCCGATCAGATCCTTAAAGCGCCCGACGTCCATTTTGGGAGTCTTGGGTTTTTCGGCAGCAATTGTTCGGCGCAATTGTTCGAGAGCCACGCGATGAAAGACCAGCTCATCGCCCAGTTTCACCAGAACACCTTCGCGCAGCAGAAGCGTCATGATTTTCTGACTGCGCGTACGGTCAATCGAGAGCGATGCGAGCACGTCCTTGAGCAGTGGGACCTTGAGGCCAGCGGATGAGAACGCCTGCTCGATGGTGTTGCGAGCCCGCTGCTCATCGGCTGTCATCGCGACTCCCTTGCCCGCAAGTCGTATCTGCTCGCCATGGACTTCAATCTTCTTTCCGGCAGTGAGTTGCGTGAGCAGAAACGAGAACACCGTTTCTCCAATTGCCAACGTGTCGCGCAGCGTCTCTTTGGGCATGCCAGCGGAAAGGGAATTGTTCTTGTGGAACTTCTCCAGCTCTGAAAGAAGTTTCTTTGCCGCTTCGAGAGCTGGAGCTTTCGCAAGCAACACATCTCCTGCTGCGAGCAGTTGTCCACCATTGAGCAGATGCTGCACTTGCGCATCTATCTCCTGACGTGCGCGTCCGGTTTCCTTAACTGCGTCGTCACGATTCAGACCAGCCGTGCCTCGACGCTCCGCGCGGAGTAGGAGAGCATCGGCTAAGCTCGCTCGCTCCAGCCCGGTTAGAAACTCGCTCGTCACCTTCGCCTGCTTGGTGCTGCGGCGCAACGGAAAGGCGTCAATAACTGTGCCTCCGCCGATGGTGACTACCGGAGAGAACTGGCGGATGATGAAGTGATCGCCAGGAACAACCAGCAGCGGCTCCGCCGTTCGCAATTGAACAAACGCATTGTTTCCCGGTTCGAGTTGCTTCCCCTCAAGCAGTCGAACCTGCGCAAGTGTCTCGGATGCGAAGCAATGCAGGTGCACGCGCGAAAGGTGCTTCAATGGCCTTGCATCCGGAAGCAACTGGAGGCGGACATCTATCTGTCGTGTCGCTTGCAGGGTGCTCGGCTGCGTAAGCGTCATGCCGCGCATGAGTTCATCCACAGAAAGACCACTAAGATTTATAGCCGTGCGTTCTCCAGCGCGTGCCTGCTCAGTAGAGGAGCCGTGTACTTGAATGCCGCGCGCACGCGTCCGCTTGCCGACCGGATGGAGTTCGAGCTCCTGTTCGCGCCGGATGCTGCCTGCGACCAGAGTCCCAGTGACAACCGTACCGAACCCCTTCATCACGAATGCACGGTCGATTGGGAGGCGCGGAAGGGAGCTCGCATTCTTGGTCCCGACTTCCGCAGCGATTCGTGCAAGTTCGTGCTTGAGCTCATCGATGCCTTGTCCGGTGATTGCACTTAGTGGGACGATCGGCGTTTGCTTCGAGTCGAGGAAGGATCCGCGGAGGAAATCTTCGATCTCCAGGCGGACAACTTCCAGCGTGTCAGCATCGACGGTGTCTGACTTGGTCAGTACAACAATGCCTCGGGGAATCGCCAGCAGGCGACAGATGTCGAAATGCTCACGCGTCTGCGGCTTGATACCTTCGTCGGCAGCGATCACCAATAGCACAATGTCGATGCCGCCAACTCCGGCGAGCATGTTGCGCACAAAGCGCTCGTGCCCAGGAACATCGACAAATCCAAGTCGCAGTGTCTCGCCTTGTGGTGAAGTCAGTTCGAAATTGGCAAAGCCGAGATCGATCGTGATCCCGCGGCGTTTTTCTTCTTCCAGGCGGTCGGCATCGATACCGGTGAGCGTTTTCACCAGCGTGGTTTTGCCGTGGTCGATGTGGCCGGCGGTGCCGACGATGACTGACTTCATTGGAAGTAGTTTAAGACCATGAATGTCTCAGTGTTTCGAATCAGAATTCATATTGCCCATCCGGTGCACCAACCTGCCTGCGAGGTGTTGAACCCGCTCTAAAGTGATTCCGTTGCGCTGTTCAATCGCTAGCGGATGGCTTGGCTCATCGATAAAGATCGTCGGGCGCTGATGGATCGGTTGAATTCTGATAGTGCACTTTAGATTGGCGAGGCTCGGCTGGTAGATGTCGCGCAAGCCGTTCGCGAGTCTACCTTTGAAAGGCCCAATCAACTCTTCGCGTCCAGGTGTTTCCCAGTTCGCATGAATCCTTTCGAAGTCGTTTGGCCAGACGTTTACCCAGAGGCCCCAAAGAAAATTGTCAGCAAAGCCTATGATTGGCACTTCCACGATGCCCCGGATGTAGAACTCCCTTTCATCAATGATGCATTGATCCGAGGAAAGTACAGCACGCTGGGGGCGATCAGATTCATCTATCTCCGCATAATTGTCTGGTGAATCTGTGCCAAAGCTGAACGGCAAACCTGGATGGAATTCCTTGCAATTGGAGCAATAAAAACCGTGTGGGGATTCTGACTCGGGCGTTCGTGCCATCACACCCTCAACTCGACGACGGTCGCGCCCGCGCCGCCCTCATTCTGTGGAGGCTCAGTCACCATCGCTACATGAGGATGTGTCTTAAGGAACTGGCGCAGCGCCTTGCGCAGAATGCCCATGCCACTGCCGTGAACCACGCGTACTCGCGGCATGCCGGCGAGGAAGGCGCGATCTACGAACCTTTCCACTTCGCGCGTGGCATCGTCGACCGTCTGTCCGATCACGTTGATTTCGCTGGCCATGCTCAGATCGTCGTCTTCATTCTTGAGTGAGATCGAAATTCCGCGAGCTCGCGCTGCAGCGACTGGCGTTTCGGCTCGCTCCGGTACTGCGGTCCTAACCACACTCGCGATATCGGAGCGCGGAACCCGCATCTTCATGATCCCGGCTTCTACTTCGAATGTGTTCTCGTCGATCTTGCGCTTCACGATCGCATCGCGGCCAAGCGACTTCAAGCGCACGGTATCACCCTCGGTGACGTGTTTCACTTCCCCGGGACGCGCATCAGGATCGCCTCGGTCCGCTCCCGTGCGGTGCGCAACCACGGTGGAATCGAGCTGCTCCTTGAACTCACGGCGCAAGCGAGTAATGCGCCGCTCCGCGTCTTTCGATACCTTCTGCGCTGCTGCGCGGTCCTGTACCGCATTCACCGCTTCTCGAGCCTGGTATTCGAATTCGCGCAACAGGGTTTCCAGCTTCTTCTCCATCTCGCGAACTCGCTGACGTTCTTCCTTCAGTCCCTCCAATTCCAGGCGGCTGCGTTCCCGCGCGACCTCCTGTTCACCCCGGCGCAGCTCGGCGCGCTGGGATTCAACTGCATCGAGTTGCTGATGGAGCTGATCGAGGAAGCGAGCAATGTCTTGGGTTTGTCCGGCAAGGCGCTGCCGTGCTGCAGAAATGATTTGAGAATTGAGGCCTAACCGTTGCGCGATGTTGATGCCTGCGGAGGCTCCGGGAACTCCAACCTTGAGTTCGTAGGTAGGCTGCAGCGTCTTCTCGTCAAATCCGACTGCTGCGTTTACCACGCCCGGTGTATTCGCCGCGTAGACCTTGAGCGCGGTGTGGTGCGTAGAGATGATGCTCGTTGCTCCCAGATCGAGGAAATGCTTTGCAATCGCCACCGCCAGCGCCGCGCCCTCCTCCGGATCGGTTGCTGAACCCAGCTCGTCGAGCAAAACCAACGATCGTGCCGTGGCCGTTTTGGAAATGAAATCAATGTTGTTCACATGCGCAGAGAACGTCGACAGGTTCTGCTCGATCGACTGGTAGTCCCCGATGTCGGCAAAGACGGCGTCGAAGACCGGAAGCTCGGCAGATTCGGCGGGCACGGGAATTCCCGATTGCGCCATCAGCACGATCAGCCCAACCGTTTTGAGTCCGACTGTCTTTCCACCGGTATTCGGTCCGCTGATAATGAGCTGGCGATCATTGCCCTCAAGGCTGAGTGACATCGGAACTATCCGCCTATCTCGCAGCTTGAGATTACGTTCCAAGACGGGATGGCGAGCTTGAATCAACAAGAGCTTCTGCTCCGCCTCCGATTCTTGGTCCTCATGCAAGCTCGGACGAACACATGCGAAATCGTGGGCGAAACGGGCCTTTGCGAATTGCAACTCAATTTCGGAGAGAATATCGAGCGCCTGCTCCAGCGCATCGGCATTTTCGGCGAGGTGGGCTGTCATTTCGAGCAGAATGCGATGAATCTCTGCGTTCTCTTCCTCGAGGAGCCGGACAAGTTCGTTGTTCTGCTCGATAGTTTCAAGAGGCTCGACGAACACAGTTTGTCCGCTGGAACTCGTACCGTGAACGACTCCGTTCACACGTCGCTTTTGATCGACCTTCACCGGAATTACAAAGCGTTCGCCGCGAATCGTGACCAGTTCTTCCTGCACGGCTCCGCCTTCAGCTAGGTGTCGCAAATAGCTGCGGAGCGAAGTCTGAATCTCGCGTTTCTGTTTTTCCACTTCACGCCGCAATCGTGCGAGTTCCGGAGAAGCGCGGTCGTCGAGTGTGCCGTCTGGAAGGATCTTTCCCCGGAAAAAGCGAAGCAACGGTGTAAAGTCTGCCAGGCGCTCGGAGAGGTTGCGAATCGCCGGCCAGCCTCCCTCCAGGAAAGCAGGCGGACTTAAAGCCAGCGCGCGCCATTCATCGGCGCGGTCCGCCAATAGCAGAACCTCACGCAGTTCCGCGATTTCAAGTGCCGCACCTGCAATGCCGGCTTTCTTTAGAAGTTCGCGATTGTCGGTAAGCCCGCGGAACTCAAACGCGCCCCCCGCTTGTAGAAATTGCCGGACTTCTTCTGTGAGCTGATGCTGCTGCCGGATCCAGTCGATGTCTGTAACCGGATGAAGTCTCGTAACCCGCTGCCGTCCAAGATCGGAGCCGCAGTAGGCGAGCAGAATCTCGCTCATGCGGTCAAATTCGAGGAGGCGCTCGCTCCAGTGAGGCGGCATGAAGGTTATGCTACCAGCGCAGCGGGGTGCCGGCCCTCCGCCAGAAACCCATCGATTCTGTTCTAGCGTGCCTTCAGGAGATATATCGCGACGAGTACCTCTGATGCGCTAGAACGAGGCTGCGGAATGTCGCTTCAGCAGCGGAAGTCCACTGATAATTCCCTGTTATTTTTTTGAATCCCGCGCTGAAGGGCACTAACTACTTCGTTGATCGCGGCTTGCGAGGAAATCCACAGAATTCCCTGATCAATCCGTGCTTTTGAGCAAAATTTGAGTATTTTGGGCAGAATTCGATAACTTTCGAGTGAAACTCGAAATATCTCCTGTTATTTTCCTTGTTTCTGGATTTGGGTGGGTCGATTTATGAAGCCGCTACCGCTTCCGAAGGCGCTGGTTTGGCGACGGCCTTAAGGGTAATGCGGAACATGGCTCCGCGCGGCTGGAGGTTAAAACACTCGATCGCTCCTTCGTGCTCCTGGATGATCCCGTAGCAGGCGCTCAGACCGAGACCTGAACCTTGTCCCAGCGGCTTGGTCGTGTAGAACGGATCGAAAACTCGCGCAGGCTCGGCAATTCCAGGACCGCTGTCACACACCTCAAGCACAACGTTTTCGCCGCCCGCTTGCGTGCGCACGATGATCTCTCCTCCGCCCACTTCTGCCACTGCGTCTATGGCGTTGTTTAGCACGTGCAAGAAAACCTGCAACAAGTGATTGTCATCACCCAGTACAAGAGGAAGGTCGGACTGAAGGTCGCGTACCAGCGAAAGCTTTGTTGGCATGCTTGCCAATCTCAATTGACACGCATTATTGACCAGTGAGTTGAGATCCGTGAGCCGCTTTTGCGGGGGAGTTTGACGTGCGAATGACAGAAGGCTTGACACCAGATTCTTGGTTCTGCGTGCCTGCTGCCCGATCTTCTCGGCGAATCCACGCGGCGCTGCAGGAACCTCCTGGTCAGAGGCGATCAGCTCCGAATATCCCAAAATAGCTGTGAGTGGATTGTTCAGTTCATGAGCTGCCCCTGAAACTAGCCGTCCGATTGAGGCCAGCTTTTCCGTCTGCATCACCTGGGTCTGCAAGCGTTCCAGGCTGCTAAGGGCACGCTGGGAATCGGTGAGCAACACCGCCAACCGGAGATTCAGAAGCTGCTGTCGAGTGAAAATCAGGATGCCGATCAAGACCATCGAGGCAAAGCTGAGCGCAATGCGAAAATGGCGAACGCCCGGCGGATCGTGCAGGCGTTCAAAAGAGAAAAGAGCGATGGCAGGAATGCTTGTAGCAGCTATCGTGGCCGCCCATTCTGGAACCGCGAGCCTCGGCTGGATCTCACTGGTAATTCGTTCCGGTTCGAGCTTAAGTTTGTAAGCACGGAATCCGATCCAAGCCAGATAGGCGATTGAGACTGTGAGTGGAAGATCCCACAACCCTCCACTCTCATATAGATCCTGCTGGATCAGGATGTTAATGATCGCTGAGGAAGGTGCGTAAATCAGGAAAGCAATGAGGTAGTGATTGTAGATTTCGTGCCAGCCATCGTGGCTTTGTTGAGCGAAATAGAACAGAGCAATGATCGACGTAGCGAGTTCGGCGTGATACAGCAGATTGAAGTTTCGATGAAATGCCGGGGCAGTGTATGTCATGAACTGCCAGACAAAAACGAACTGGAAGTACAGGTACACCCACCAGCAGGCAATCAAAGACAACTCAAGACTATTCGAGAGAGCTGATCTACTCTTAGGCACGCGATGTGGCACTAAGGCCAGTGCCATCAGGATCGGCACTACGTGCAGGATCAGAAGTGTGTCACCCGGTTGCGGCACCGGCATGTGGACACCGCGAATCACTTCGTAATAAACCCAGGTCGCGTAGTCTGCAGTCCACATCAACGCGCTGACGGTCATCAGCACCCAGAAACCGCGAGCCGATCCCCTATTTGGCCGGATATTGATAGCAGCGCCGATGACCATCGCGACCATGATGGTGAACTGGAGCATGTCGGCAAACGCAGCGAGTGTTTGCCCTTTCAGAGTGCCGGAGCTGGCAATCTGTACTGCGACAAGAGCCACCAAGGCGGTAAGCCACGGATGTCGCGTAACGAATTGGTCGCGGGAAGCCACGTGGCCGATTCGGGCAGACCGTGCCCCTGAATGGGCGGATTGTACAACGGATACGCGGCCCGGCTATTGATTACCAAGGTGAGTTGAAAGATCATGCGCACTTGGCGTCGTATTCTTTTGCTTTCTGGTATTAGCTGCCTGGCGCCGAACACCTGGGGTTCAAATACAATTTCCTCATGGCCTTCCCGGTTACACGATTGCGCAGACTTCGTCAGAACGAGGTCCTACGCTCCATGGTGCGCGAGACTCGGTTGACTCCCGAGTCCTTGGTCTACCCGTTGTTCGTGTGTCCTGGTGAAGGTGTGCGCAAGGCCATCGGCTCGATGCCGGGTGTTTTCAATCTCTCGGTCGATGAGGCCGTCAAGGAAGCGCAAGAAACTCATGGGCTGGGCATCCCGGCGGTCATCCTGTTCGGGCTTCCGGAGACGAAGGATGAACAGGCCACAGGAGCCTGGGCAGACGACGGCATCGTGCAACGTGGGACCCGGGCGATAAAGCGCGCAGTTCCCGAATTGGTCGTGCTGGGAGACGTTTGTCTTTGCGAATACATGTCACATGGGCACTGCGGCATCGTCAAGAAACCATCCGCAACCGTAGTCCGAAGCGATCGCGGTCCTACGGCTGCCGCTCCTGCCCGATCGGCTGAGTTTGAGATAGAGAATGATTCCACGCTGGAAATCCTGGCTCGGACTGCCGTCTCATTGGCGAGAGCTGGCGTAGACATCGTTGCACCGTCGGACATGATGGATGGTAGGGTCGCGGCAATCCGGGCAGCGCTCGATGCGGCGGGACTGCAAAATATGCCAATCCTGTCCTACGCCGCCAAGTTTGCCTCGGGTTTTTATGGTCCATTTCGGGAGGCGGCGGATTCTGCTCCCCAGTTTGGCGACCGCCGCTCTTACCAGATGGACAGCGGCAACCTGCGCGAAGCGATGCGCGAGATCCAGACGGATCTTGAGGAAGGTGCCGATATGGTTATGGTGAAACCTGCGATGCCATATCTGGACGTGATCGCCCAAGCGCGAGAACGCTTCGATGTTCCCATTTGCGCATACCAAGTGTCCGGCGAATACGCCATGATCCAAGCGGCCGCCCAGAATGGCTGGCTCGACCGCGAGCGCGTCATTATGGAGTCCTTGCTTTCCATCCGCCGTGCCGGCGCAGGAACCATCCTCACTTATTTCGCTAAGGACGCAGCCAAACTTATGTCGTAGGCGAATGTAGGGATTTTCTGCGATCCCGGCCGCCTCCGTCGTTCGCATCCGGAGTTGCTGTCCGTGGAGTTGCCTGGAGTTACTCGCTCGAGTACTAAATGAAAGTATTTACTCATCTAGCAACACCAATCAGAGCGGCCCCATCTTATTCGTGCGAGGACTTCTAAAGAGGGAGGGCGGATATGCTCTGGACAATCTTTGCCATTTTGCTGATTCTCTGGCTTTTGGGATTCAGCTTCCATGTGGCTGGCAGTTTGATCCACCTACTGTTGATCGTGGCCGTGATCGTGTTGATCGTCAACCTGATCACTGGACGGCGGACAGTAGTCTAGGTAGGTCGTAAGAGATAGTGAAAGCCGCTCACCAAGGTGAGCGGCTTTCCTTTTTGACAATCGCAGCCGGCATTCCAACCAACAGCCGAGGCAGAAAGCTGAGCAATTCAGTCCTTTAGACTGAACGCTTGGCGATCACCGCCCGGCTGCGACCAAATCCCGCTTGCTACAATCTAATGTTTGTCTTCTAGCTCAATTCCCAACAAGTAAGACGGAGTCACAATTGCCAGAGACTATCTACGACGTAGCCATTATCGGCTCCGGACCGGGCGGCTATACGGCCGCAATTCGCGGCGGAGAGTATGGACTAAAAGTCGCACTCATCGAGAAAGACCCCAAACTGGGTGGCACGTGCCTGCACGTCGGCTGCATTCCCACCAAGAGCCTTCTGTTCGATGCCGAGATCTATGATCACTTCAAAGCTGCGAAGGAGCACGGCATCGAGAACGTCGATGGCATGAAAGTGAATTGGGGCACGATTCAGGATCGAAAGAACAAGATCGTCGCCAAGCATACGAAGGGACTCGAGTTCCTCATGCGCAAAAACAAGGTGACGACGATTTCCGGTTACGGACGCCTCACAGGCCCCGTAAAAAATGGCCTGCTTGATATTGAAGTAACTGGCGGTGACGGGAAGAAGAGCACAATTCAGGCTAAGAACGCGATCATCGCTACGGGTTCGGAGGCCAGGATGCTTCCTGGGCTAAAGCCTGATCCGACGATCCTGACCAATATCGAGATCCTCTCCCTTGGAACGATTCCCAAGTCACTCATCGTGATCGGATCCGGCGCAGTAGGTGTTGAGTTTGCTTCGATTTACAAGTCGTATGGAACTGACGTGAACGTAATCGAGGCTCTGCCGCGGCTTGTGCCTGTCGAAGACGAAGACGTAAGCAAGGAATTGCTGCGCGTCTACAAAAAACGCGCCATCAATTGTCATCTCGGGGCGAAGGTAGAGAAGGTCGAGAAGACGAAAGATGGAGCCTCGGTCACCTTTACCAGCAGTGATGGCAAGCAGCAGAAACTGGAGGCGGAGAAGGTATTGATCGCCATCGGGCGAGCGCCGCAGACCGAAGATGTAGGACTCGACAAGACCAAGATCAAAGCCGAGCGCGGTTTCATTCCGACGAATGAGTGGATGCAGACCAACGAGCCCTGCATATATGCAATAGGCGACATTGTGGTGGGCATGCCGCAATTGGCCCACGTTGCCGCCATGCAAGGAATGGTTGCTGTGGCCAAGATAGCGGGCAAATATGCGCGTCCAGTAAAGCGTAATTTGATTCCGGGCGCAACCTACTGCGAACCTCAGATCGGCAGCGTGGGACTGACCGAAGCCCAAGCGCGAGAGAAGGGCTACAAAATCAAGATTGGCAGGTTTCCGTTCTCCGCGAACTCGAAGGCCAGCATCATCAGCAACCATGACGGTTTCATCAAAGTCGTATCGGAAGAGCAGTACGGCGAAATCCTGGGCGTGCACATCATCGGCCCACTAGCCACGGAGCTGATTTCCGAAGCCGTGACCGCTATGCAGCTTGAGGCCACCGTGGAGGAGATGATGTTCACGATTCACGCTCATCCGACGTTATACGAGGCGTTGCTTGATGGCTTCAGCAGCGTGGAAGGCAAGGCGATCAATATTTGATGCGTTCCAGATGGATGCGCCGAGCATCATTCGGCTCAGTCATTGTTTTCGGCTGCGCTTCACGCCACTACCTATTATGACCGCACCCGGACAGTTCGATGGCTGATGAACAAGCTTTGCTCAGAAGTAGAATGTGAAAAAATGCCTTACACAATTCATAGTCGAGCCGACTGCGACTGGGCTTTCGTTCTCTGGACCTCCTCGGCTGCACCTCACGGGCAAAACGAGAGAATACGTGGAGGGAGAATATGCGAGAGGCCATCCAGTTTCACCTTGACGGCCTGAAACGTGTGGGCTTACTTCAAGGTCCCGAAGGAAGACACAAATGAGATATCCAGTCGTCCTGCACAAAACCGAGGAAGGGGTGGCTATCGGCTGCCCAGGCCTTCCAGGCTGTTGGTCGCAAGGTGCTACGGAACAAGAAGCTCTGGAGAACATCAAGATCGCGATCAAAGAATACTTGGAGGTCGCCAAGGAAATCGCCGAGGAGGGAGAAATGCGCGAAGTTGAAGTGGCGCCTTAGAGCATGCCAAAGCTTCCTGGCATCAACCACCTACAAGCAGTGCGAGCCTTTGAAAAGGCTGGTTTCATAGTGAGGCGACAAGGAAAACATATCATAATGACGAAAGGCGATCGCATCCTCGTAATCCCACGCCACAATCCGGTACACGCCATCACTATGGGCGCGATCGTTCGGGATTCGGGAATGACTATCGATGAATTCAAGCAACTCTTGTAATCACCTTGATCTCAATCCTCCATCTTGGAACCATCGATTACGGTACGGCTCTGCGCCTACAGAGCACTCTGATAGAGCTACGCAAGCTGGGAAGCATTCCCGATGTTCTGCTTCTTCTCGAACATCCGCCTGTCATTACTCTCGGCCGTAATGCCAGCCAGAAGAACCTGCTGGCGTCCTCTGATCTCTTGAAGGAGCGCGGCGTCGAGCTTTTTGAGAGCAATCGAGGCGGAGACATTACGTTTCACGGCCCTGGTCAACTTGTGGGCTATCCGATCTTTGACCTCAGAGGGTTTTCGCCGCGCATCGGGGCTGTTGAGTTCGTGCGACGTGTCGAAGAAGCATTAATTCGGACTTGTGGTGATCTAGGAATTCCGTCCGAACGCATTTGCGGGCTCACTGGAGTTTGGACGCAAGGTCCGAATTCGCAGAGTTGCTCTGTGGACAGCTCACAGACGGGGGCGGCTGTGCCACAATCACCAATGGGCGAGCAGAAGAAAATCGCTGCCATTGGCGTCCATATTTCCCGAGGTGTAACAAGTCACGGGTTTGCTCTCAACGTCACAACCGACCTAGACTTTTTCAAGCTGATTGTTCCCTGTGGCATTAGCGATCGGCCGGTAACTTCCATTGCCAATGAACTTGCGAACAAACTCCCTGTTCCGACTATGGAAGCGGTTGCTCATTGTGTGTCCCTCAACTTTGGGAGGGTCTTCTCGCAGCAGATGCTCTGGCTCGAGTCTCTCAACGCGCTATTAAACACCGGTGAGCCGCAGGAGAACAGCGCTTCCGAGAGTGATCCATCTACTACAATAGGGGTTCCCTTGCAGGTTCCGAAGAACCTTCGGGAAGTGCGTCGCGAGCAGAAGGCTCCTCAGCTCGGCAGCGAAGACGAAATTTTTCTCGCCTGATTCGTGTACGACTGGCGTGAGGAATCTCTCGCCACCGGCACAAACGAGACTCCCCGATGAAGAAGAGCGAGAGCAAATCGCAACCTAAGACGCCGATCAAAGCCACTCGCAAAAGCTCCCGCTCTAAGATTTCCGCCGCCAACGGCTCTCGTCGCAATGGAGCGTCTAGCGGGAAGTACCCTATCCGCAGAAACCCGCACGGTATTCCTGATTATCGTCTCGAGGTTCTGGATTGCCACACGGTAGAAGAATGGGTTGACGGGCAATTCCGCTACGGCGTTGAAGGCGATCTCTCCGCAGAGCCCCCACCGCTGCGCGAATCGAAGTACCTGAACAAGCAGCAAAGCATCGACATCTATCGCTACATGCTGCTCAATCGCAAGATGGAGCAGACGCTTGAGAACCTTTTCAAACAGCAGAAGGTCGTAGGCGGTGTGTACCTCGGGTTGGGCCAGGAAGGATGTTCCTGCGCCTCAGCATACGCACTGCGTGAAGGAGATTGGATCGGTCCTCTGATTCGCAACCAAGGGGCATTGCTGGTTCGAGGATTCAAGCCGCGCGACTTGATGATGCAATACATGGCCAAGTCTGGCGCGCCCACCGGCGGACGGGATGCCGGTTCCCATTTTGGGGACAAGCGTCAGCGTCACATTGCTGCGCCAATCTCAATGCTCGGAGATCTGATCCCTGTCCTGGCGGGAGTTGCGCTCGGCGCTCGACTGCAGGGTAAAGAGATCGCTTGTCTTACCTGGGTGGGCGATGGAGGACAGTCGACAGGTCCGACATACGAGGGCTTTAATTTCGCGGCAGTCCAGAAGCTTGGCGTGATTCTCATCGTCGAAAACAATCTGTGGGCTTATTCGACGCCCGTGGATCGTCAGGTCGCGTGCAAAGATCTCGCAAATCGTGCGATAGGCTACGGCGTTCCAGGATTTATCGTCGACGGGACCGATCCCAACCAGGTGTACGACCTCACTTATGAAGCAGCGCAAAGGGCCTATGCGGGAGAAGGCGCGACTTTCATCGAAGCCAAGATGATGCGCATGCGCGGACACGCGATGCACGACGTAGCCGCTTACGTTCCCCCTGCATACTTTGAATACTGGAAGAAACGCGATCCGATTACTCGTATGGAGAAGTATCTACTGGAGAAGCGCTGGCTCACTCCGAAAGAGAATAGCGACTTGATCGCGTCGACGCAGAGAGAGATCGATGAGGACCGCGACTTTGCCGATGCCTCTCCGTATCCGGAAGGCTCAACGGCAGGCGAACGCGTCTTCTGTGATAACTCTGCTGAGATTCCTTTTCTGTACGGCAAGCCTAAAGTGAAAAAAGTGGAGACGAAGAAGTTAAGTGCAGCCAGCGACGTGGCGCATTTCCGATAATGGCACCCGTTACATATCTCGAAGCAATTCGCGAAGGCATCTGGGAAGAGATGGAGCGCGATCCTGCCGTCTTCTGCATCGGCGAAGACATCGGTGTCTACGGTGGCGCGTTCAAGGTCACCGAGGGGTTTATTCATCACTTTGGCGGGGAGCGCGTAATCGACACTCCACTTGCTGAAACTGCCATCGTGGGCGCGGCCTTCGGCGCGGCGCTCACTGGCATGCGTCCCGTGGCCGAATTCCAGTTCATGGACTTCATCAGCTGCGCACACAACCAGATCATCAACATGGTTGCCAAGGCGAACTATCGTTGGGATGCTCCCGCACCGCTGGTGCTTCGCGGCCCTTCAGGCGGCGGTGTAAGCGGCGGCCCCTTCCACTCGCAGAACCCCGAAACTTACTACGCGCATACCCCGGGACTGAAAGTGATTTGCCCAGCAACTGCCCGGGATGCCAAGGGACTGATCAAGGCTGCAATTCGGGACAATAATCCCTGCCTCTTCTTCGAGCACAAATTTCTCTATCGGCGCATTAAGGAAGAACTGCCAGCCGAAGACTACACCGTCGAGATCGGTAGGGCGCGCACTCATCGCGAAGGACGCGATGTAAGCGTGATTACTTACGCGGCTATGGTTTATGTGGCACAGGAAGCCGCAGACCTCCTGGCGAAGGAAGGAATCGAGCTTGAGATCATCGACTTACGTACGGTCGCGCCGCTCGACAAGCAGGCCATTGCGAACACGGTGAAGAAGACCAATCGCGTGATTGTCCTGCACGAGGACACGAAAACCGGTGGTCTTGCTGGGGAGATTGCCGCGGTAATCAACGAATTGGCCTTCGACGATCTCGATGCGCCTATCACGCGCATCGCGTCGCTGGATACCCCCGTGCCGTTTTCGCCTCCATTGGAAAAGTTTTTCCTTCCCAAAGTGGAAGACGTGGTCAGAGAGGCGCGGCGGCTTAGGGCATATTAGCTTCTTTAGTCCTGTCATTCCGAACGAAGTGCCAAATCCCTACCAATCCTTAAGATGTGTGAGTTGGCGTAGGCATTGAAAATCACTTCCATGCTCCGAGCATTTTTCGGAGCATCACCAGCTGCCCAAGGTGATACGAATTGTGATCAGCAATGAGGAATGCTTCGCGGAGCAGCGTCTGCCCATCCCCGTGCGAGATGGGCGCATAAAGCTGTTGCTCATCCGCTTCGGCCACCAGCTTCTTCATCTCGTCAAGATCATGACGAAATGCAGCAATGCTCTTTTTCCACGCTCCTTCGCTTGAAGGTGCCGAGGATTCCGGCCAGTAACCTTCAGGCCATTTCGGCGAGACGTGCGCGGCGTCTCGGGTAAATTCAAGAATGTCCCATTGAGTAATCCGCATGTGTTCGACCAGCTGCCAGGCGGTGTGCGGAAATGCTTTCATCTTCTTACCATGCAGTTTGGGCGCGAGCCCACGGACTGCTTCATCGAAGCCGACATGTGCGCCCTCAAAATTGAGCAGGTTGATCAGGTGCTGCTGCAGTGGTGAATTCTTCATCATCCCCTCGCCTGAATATTTCACCATGGCGACACGGAGAACAGTGGGTTTAGTTGGTTCTTTTCTGGGGCCTGAGCGTTTTCGTCGTGAAAAGACGTTGTGTTTGCTATCGATATGCCTGTGGCGGATAATCAGGGGCTAGAGCCCGGTCCACGAGTGAATCTGCCCAACTACATTACGCTCAGCCGAATTTTTAGTGTGCCCATCTTCCTGTGGCTCCTCTCGGGCAGTGCTTTCTCGAGCTGGAAGGGCGAGAAGGAGTTAGTGGCGTCTGCGCTTTTTATCTTAGCCTCGATTACCGATGGTCTCGACGGTTATCTAGCGCGCAAAAGGGGCCAGGTTACGACCATCGGGATGCTGCTTGATCCCTTGGCAGACAAGCTCATGATTGCCGCGGCCTTTATCTCACTCGTCCAGTTCAATCCGCGCATCGTTCCGGCCTGGATGGCCGTAATCATCATCGGGCGCGAATTTCTGGTCAGTGGGTTGCGCGGAATTGCAGCCTCCGAGGGTTTCACCATTGAGGCGAGCGGTCTGGGAAAACTCAAAATGGTAGTGCAGATCGTGAGCGTGGTAGCCGCGATTCTTGACCATCGTTGGCTTACCTGGGACATTGGACCGTTCATCTTCCCCTTGGATCTGATTGCGCACTTGGCAATCTGGTTCATGGTAGGGGTTTCCATCGTCTCGGCCGTCGATTACTTTGTGGCGTTCTGGTCGAAGATTGACCGAAAAGCTTCGGAGCGCCGGCGACGTCGGCCCTTTGTCCTTACTCGCCGCAAACGTCAGGAGCTTCCGCCCGAAGTGCAGCCGAATCGGTAAAGTTACTCTGTCATGTCCTCGATCAATCGTCCCCGTCGCGCAGTTGATTAAGATATGAATATGTCGTCGATTGAGATGAAGGAGATCCGCGTTCCCTCAGCTTTGATTCTTGAGCGCCGTCCGTCGGTTCTTTACACACTTCTGAAGTCCTGCGCTACAGCGCTGGGCTTGGCAGTAATCTCATTCTTTATCTTGAACGCATCGGCGATAGCGATCCTGGCCATCCTCAGCGTCGTACGACGTAAAGCGCTCGACTTCTCGATTGCGTATCGATACTTTGCGGCGCCTTCGGCCCTGGGCATTTTTGTGATCGCGCTGGTAGGATCGCTAATCTTCTTCTTTCGGGAACGCAATCGCAGATAACGATGCAACTCATCACCATTCCCACTGCGGAGCTTACGGCAACGACTCGGAGTCCAGAGCGGCTACGGGAGTACTGCGCGCAACTCGAAACCGGCGACATCATCTTCTTTCCCGAGACTCCAATCAAGATTGCGCAGGACGATCTCGACTTTCTACTCGGGCATCAACACGTCTTCGGCACTTTCCATAAAAACATTGCCTATCGCCCACTGGAAGATCGCATTACCGGCTTCGAGTCGGCGGAACCCTCAACGGCTGAGCGTCTCCGCAGGATCATGTCTCGATACTCAAAAGATGTGATCGATTTCCTGGGCGGATTCCTTGGGCCGTACCGGTCGCAGTGGAAAGTGGACTATGCCAGCTATCGCCCGGAGGAAGAAGCCGGGCGGGATCTAGCTCTGCGGAAGCGCAACGACCTGCTACACACCGACGCCTTTCCCACTCGCCCGACGCACGGCGATCGCATTCTGCGCTTCTTCAACAACATCAATCCAGAAAAGACGCGGAACTGGATCACAACGGACACCTTCGATGTGCTCGTGGAAAAGATGCGTGCAGGCAAGCTGAATGGCGGCAGCTCAGTGCAACTTCCTTCATCGATGTCGATGCCCGCCATGAAACGCGCGCTGGCAACGATTGGTTTCGGAGCGCTGGTTCCGTCATTGAAACGCTCGCCCTACGACGACTTCATGATGCGCTTCCACAATTATCTGAAAGAGAACTCAGGCTTTCAGCAAAAGTGCCCTAAGCAGCATTGGGAGTTCCCTCCGGGTTCTAGCTGGATGGTCTATACCGACATGGTGAGTCACGCTGTTCTGTCAGGTCAGTTTGCGTTGGAACAGACCTTAATCGTTGCGAAACAGGCCATGGTCACACCGGAGAAATCGCCGTACGGTGTGCTGGCGAAGTTGGCCACTGCGCATTAGTTGGCTGTCTCTCTCTTTTAGTCCTGGATTAGCGTGGCGTTGCCTTGCGTAGCTGGTAAGATGCAACAACGCCAAATCCAATGAGCACAGCCGCCTCCGCTGTTCCTCACGAGTCTCGAGTTCCCGGTTCGCATCTGTTCCTGCTCTTTGTTTGGGCAATCTGGCTGATCTGGTCGGCGATTCGTCCTCACGACTATCTAACCTGGACGCTGGAAGTGTTCCCCGCCGTGTTCGGTATGGCAGCTCTACTGGCCATCTACAACCGCTTTCGCTTTACGACACTGGTATACACGCTGATCGTGTTGCATTGCGGGATTCTGTTTGTCGGCGGGCACTATACCTATGCCGAAGTTCCACTCTTCAACTGGATTCGCGACCACTTTCATCTCGCTCGTAACGATTACGATCGTGTCGGTCACTTTGCGCAGGGATTCGTGCCATACATAGTTGCGCGAGAAGTCGCGATTCGGCGGAGGATCTTCAGAACCAGGGGTTGGCGAATTTTCTTCTGCATAGCCATGTGTCTCGGCATTAGCGCACTATACGAGTTGATCGAGTGGCAGTCTGCGGTGATTGGAGGCGCTTCAGCCAATGCCTTTTTGGGAACGCAAGGCGATCCGTGGGACACGCAGGAGGACATGGCAACGGCATTGTTTGGGGCGGCAATCTCTGGGCCCGTTTTAAGGCGCTTACATGATCGCGCACTGGCAACGCTTACCGAAACGAATGCGCCTGGCACCTTGACGAACTAAGCTCTGCTTTGCAGCACAGACCAGGATGGCTGTGCTGAAACGGCAACCAAGGGCTCGGATGGTTACTGCACTGCGCGCTGTGTTTTGCTGGCTCTCGCGCCACCTTGTCCACCACCCACGTCTTCAAAGCGGACATTCATGATCGGATACTCTTTCCAGTCTTTGTAGTCGTAGTGCCACCACTCGTTCGGGTATATCGTGAACCCTTCTGACTCCATTGCGCCGCGCAGCGTGGCGCGATGTTGTCGCTCTTCCGCGGTACCACCCGGATACTCGGGAAAGGATCGGGGTGTCATCTCGTCGTAGATACTGGGCATTGATACCTCCCGACCCGTCTTCAAGTCGTAAATGCTCAGGTCGACGGCACAGCCCCTATTGTGTTTGGAGCCGGTTGCCGGGTCGGCAACGAAAATCTTTTTGTCATCGGGCGTGGCGTCCCAAAACATTTTGGTCACGTACCAGGGACGATAGGCATCGTGAATCACGACTCCATAGCCTTCCGCATGTAATTTCTGATTCGCGCGTATCAGGGCCTCGGCTGCCGGGCGCTGAAGGAAGGCCCGCGCCTGCGAATACATCGGCGTACCGAGAAAGTTCTGGTTAGTTGCGTAACGAATGTCGAGCTTGATCGTGGGGTCGAGCTTTACCACCTCGACCAGATCGGGACTGCGGAACGGGCCAGCTTCGACAGGAGGGACGGCTTGTAGGGCTTCCGCCCGCAACACCTCCACGGGTCGCTGCGGTCTGAGATGAAAGATACCGTCACTGATCTCCTGGCTCGGTTGAACACGGCCGGCATGTAGCAGCGTTCCGCAGGAGATGAACAGAACGAGGCTCAGACGCAATCGGGGGGTGGTCACGTGCGCCTTCTCCTTTTGCAGACTAATACTCCAATCACGCTACAAAGGTTTCATCTTTCTTTTACTGCCTTTCCTCCGTATTTGGAGCTTCATCAGGATTTGGACTGGATGATGGCCCACTGGCAGCCGAGGCAGACGTATCCAGGATGATCGCCGGAACATCCTGCTGACGAACTAGTTGGTTGAACGCGGCAATGTCATTTTTTACAACCTGATCCCATCGCCCAACCTGCTCATCGCTGCGCTGCTTCAACATGTCGAATACCTGGTAAGACTGTCCTGTAGGTGCCGCATCTGCAGTAGATACGGATCCCGCCAGAGCTACAAGTTCGTTGTTGAGCCGGATGGGATAGTTCAGGACGTCTTGCGAACTCTTGGCCTTTGACTGGATCAGCGCGTCCTGAATTGGATCGATCTTCTGCTGCAATTTCTTGCCGGCGTCGCGAACCGCTTTGCCGTGATCATCTTTGGGCAGGCGCTTGTCCAAATCGTCGATCTGCTTCTTTACGCTGTTGATCTGATTCACGGCATCGTCTACCTTGCTCACTTGATCGCGAATTTGGAGAAGCAGGTCGAATTGCTTTTGCAGATCGGCTTGCGTCACCTGGAGGCGCGGATCGCCTTTGATCTCAAGTGGCTGGGTGTAGCTCTTACCACGCACCGTGAGACGTACCTGATAGCTTCCCGGAACTGCAACTGGACCCGAATTGCTTCCACCCCAGAGAATCGCGCCCGGAACCTTGGTGGAATCCTCATAACGCAGATTCCACACAAAGCGATTGAGTCCAGCGTTTCCAGTTGGATTTGCCGGCTGCTGGCGGGAAAAGCCTTCGCCCGCTTCTTCACTCTGCGCTTCAGTTACGCTCGGCTGCTTCGGCGGGAAAGTACGAATTACCTTGCCGCCGGCATCGAGGATCTCGACAGTGACATGTTCCTCTTTTGGTTTTGCGCCGGAAACTTCGCGGGTGGACTCCTGTTTCTGCGCTTCCGTCTTCGCGCCAGTTGGTGCGTTAGCTTGCGGAGTTCCAGGTTCTTTCGCGGCGGCTGCTTCTTGTGTAGCTGTAGGCGCAGCCTCCGTTGCCGCCGTAGCTTGCTGCCCTTCTTTAGACCCCTCGGGCTTCTCTGGATTCAAAGCGGTCTTCAGCGTGTAGTAAATAATTGCGCCGCTCGGAGGATTCTGACCGATGTTGCCGCCGCGTCCGCCGCCACCGCCCCCAAAACCGCCGCCAAAATAGCGATACGCAGTCGACGGTTTGTACAGGGTCATGTCCGCGTTCGCCTGGTCGGCCTTGTATTCACGAAGAGGCGTAATGTCGTCAAGCGCCCAGAAAGCCCGGCCGTGAGTGGCGACCACAAGGTCACGGTCGGTGATCGCCAGATCGCGCATCGAACTCATGGGCAGATTGCGTTGCAAAGATCGCCAGTGCGCACCGTCGTCAAAAGACACGTACACACCGATTTCAGTAGCGGCATACAGCAAACCTTCCCGCTTTGGATCCTCGCGAATGGCGCGCACCGTGGCTCCCGCCGGAAGATCGCCGCTCACTCGCTTCCAGCTCTTGCCGAAGTCAGTAGTCTTGAATGCATAGGGACCCCAGTCGTCCGACTCATGACGATCGACGGCGACATACGCTGTTCCAGCATTGAAGTGTCCAGATTCGATCAGACTGATGCGACTGTAGTGAAAGATCGGTCCATTGCCGGCATCCGGTAGATCTTTGGGTGTCACGTTCGCCCAATTTTTTCCGCCATCGATCGTGATGTGAACGAGTCCGTCGTCGCTGCCGGCCCAGATCGCTCCTGCCTGCAACGGTGATTCGGCAATCGTGAAGACGGTTCCGTAGTACTCGGCGCTGGTGTTGTCCTGAGTGATTGGGCCTCCCGACGACTGCTGTGTGCGCTTGTCGTTGCGCGTGAGGTCAGGACTGATCTCCTGCCAGTGATACCCGCGGTCCGTCGTCTTCAACACCACCTGAGCGCCGTGGTAGATCACATTGGGATCGTGTGGAGAGATCACGATCGGTGCGGTCCACTGAAATCGATATTTAAGATCTACGTCGCCGTGACCCATAGGATTCAGTGGCCAAGCGTTCATCTCACGCTCCGTGCCCAGTTCCTTATTGAATTCTGTGATGCTGCCGTCATAGCAGCCTGCGTATACGATGTTGGCGTCCTTCGGATAGGGAGCGATATATCCGCTTTCGCATCCGCCTACCGGGTTCCAGTCAGTGCGATCAATCCCAAAATGGTTCGTGGCGCTGGCTATGCCGACCGAGGTATTGTCCTGCTGTGAGCCGTAAATACGATATGGGAACTGGTTGTCGACGATCACGTGATAGAACTGCGCGGTAGGCTGGTTGTCTTGCGATGTCCAGTGCAGACCGCCATCGGTGCTGACGTCCGCGCCGCCATCGTTCGAGTTGATCAGGCGCTTTGGATTAGTAGGGTCGATCCATAATCCGTGATTGTCACCATGCGGCGTGGTGAGCTGAGTGAAGGTCTTGCCGCCGTCGATCGAGCGATACGATCCCGTGTTGAGGATGTAGACGACATCAGGATTCTTCGGGTCGGCGAAGACGTGCGTGTAGTACCAGGCGCGCTGGCGGAAGCGATGATCGTCGTTGATCAAGCGCCAGTGTTCGCCACCATCGTCGGAGCGATACAGGCCACCTTTGTCGTTTTCGACCAACGCATACACGCGGTTTGGTTCTGCGGAAACGGCAACGCCGATTCTTCCTAGAACTCCTCCAGTAGGGAAGCCGTTGCCTTTGACTTGCTGCCATGTGGTGCCGCCATCGGCTGAGCGATAGAGCCCGCTGCCTGCGCCGCCGCTGACCATTGAGTACGGCGTGCGGTATGCCTGCCACAATGCCGCGTACAGGACGCTAGGATTCGACGGATCGAAGACTACATCGATCGCTCCGGTCTGATCGTCCTTGTAAAGGACCTTCTGCCAGGTCTTGCCTCCGTCGGTCGAGCGAAACACCCCCCGATCTGCGTTGCGTCCGTAGGCATGTCCCAAAGCCGCCACAAAAACGATATCGGGATTCCTTGGGTGAATGGCAAGGCGGCCAATGTGACGCGTATCTTCGAGTCCGACGGCGTGCCAGGTCTTGCCGGCATCGGTGCTCTTGTACATCCCATTGCCTTGCAGGATGTTGTTGCGAATGCATGCTTCGCCGGTGCCGACGTAGATGACATTCGGATCCGACTCAGCCACTGCGATGGCTCCAACGGATGAGAACTTCTCTTTGTCCGACATCGGACCCCAATTCAGTCCGCCATCGGTTGTCTTCCACACGCCACCGCCAACTCCGCCGAAGTAATAGGTGTTGGGTTCGCCAACTACTCCGGAGACCGCGAGCACCCGTCCGCCCCGAAATGGGCCCACCAATCTCCAGTTAAGACCCTTGAATAGCGGATCCTCCTCAGTCTTCGCCTTCCCCTCCGCAACTGTAGCTGGGGCAGCAGAAGGTACCTCAGCTGTAGGAGCATTTTTCTTTTTCGAGGACTTTTGCGCGGAAAGGAAAGACGTCGGAAGAAGCAACAGGCAGGAGATAACGCACAACCGGCGCAGAACAAGGCTCATCAGTATGGCTCCAACAATGAAATCGAAACGGATATGCTAAGGCTTCGTTGGGAAAAGGGAAAGGGCGACAGTTTCACGGGATGGGTTGACTGAACATTACTGACGCTTCGCCTGAAGGTTCGGAGGCCGAGAGCGTGCCGCGTCGCACCTGTGTCGCCATTCACTGCAAGGTGGCGTGAGAATCCAGCGGCAAACGAAGCGTGGCTTGGCAGCCACGCACGTCCTTACGATTTTCCAGCGTAAGAGTCCCGCCGTGCGCCTCCGCGATCTGTCGGCTCAACACCAGACCAATTCCGCTTCCGCCAGACTTCGTGGTGAAGAAGGGTACGAATAGATTGTTGCTGTTTAACAGCCCGGGGCCCTGATCGCGAATGAAGACCTCGACGGAGAGTCCGTTCACTCCCCAGCCAACTTGCACCGAACCTGGGGTGCGGATTGAAGGATCGAGAGAGGCGTCCACGGCATTCCTCACGACGTTGATCAGCAGCTGCTCCAGCTGATCGGGATCGCCATCGAGCGTGACCTCGTCACCCGGCACTACTTCAACCGGCAAGCGAGCCTCTACTCCTGCAGCGTGACGTACAAGCGATCCAATTTGAACTTTGCTGAACGTCGGAGCCGGGAGCCGGGCCAGCTTTGTATACGCCTGCATGAAGCGACTCAGGGCGTCAGCACGGCTCTCGATTACCTCGAGGCCACGTTCCACATCCTGATTCCAATCCTCAGGACGATTGGGGCGCGATGCTAACGAACGGAGAGTCCCGGCGATCGATTTGATCGGCGCAAGGGAGTTGTTCAGTTCATGTCCAAGCACCCGGATCAAGCGCTGCCACGCCTGCCGCTCTTCCTCACGCAGAGCACGACTGAGATCGGAGATAAGCAGCAGTTGATGCGGCACGCCGCGTTCACGAAACGAAGTCTGTTGAATCGCCCAGCGTCCTTCGCGGCCGGGAAAGCTCATCCGGATTGTGCGTCCGCCGGGTTGGTTGAGCAGGCTATCCAGACGGAGTTCATGAGCGCTGCGTCCCATCATTCGCTCCTGGGTCATGCCCATGAGCTGCTCACCAGCGCGATTCACGATGCGAAGCCGCTGCTGGGGATCGAAAGTAAAGACAGCAACATCAATCTCCATCAGCACTTTCTTCAGGAGTGCGACAGCCTCCATCGATCCGAGGCGCTGGCCCTGAAGCGTATCTGAGAGAGCGTTGATCTCGAGAACAAGCTCACCGAGAGCATCGTTGCGGCTGGCGCGTCGCGCGCGAAAGGAAAAATCCTCCTCGCGCAGCGCGGCTACCATGTTGGAGAGTGTTTGCATGGGGCGAACCACCTGAGCCCGCAGTGAGAAAGCGCCGATAAGCCAGGCGAGTACCAGGAAGAAGGTGAGCGTCCATTGGGTCTGCGAGGAGAAGTTGCCGAGCCAAAGCATCAGCTCGCAAACACCTAAAGGAAACAGGCCAGCGAAAAGCGCATACAACACAAAGCGCCTCTCGAAGCTCATCTTTTTTTTCTTTTTGCGCTGAGAAGATGTCGCTACGGTATGCCCGAAGATGTCGAGCTCAGAGGCCATATTTCTGGATGCGGCGATAGAGCGCGCTCCGGCTCAAGCCGAGCGCCTCTGCCGCGTGACTGATGTTCCCAGAATAGCGGGACAGCGTCTTCCGAATGAGCAGCGATTCTACTTCCTCAAGGCTCATCTCTTCCATCGAAGTCGTGCTCTCGCGTTTATCGCTCAACCCCAAGTCGCTTGGACGGATCGATTCACCCTGACATAGCAAAACGGCGCGCTCAATGGAATGATCCAGTTCGCGCACGTTCCCCGGCCAGAAGTACTCGAGCATCTTCTGCATCGCGGCAGGATCGAAACGGAACACCTGCTTGCGATAACGCTGCGCATAGCCCTTAAGGAAATGCTGCGCCAGAAGGGGAACGTCTTCGCGACGGTCGCGCAACGGAGGTAGATGGATCTCGATTGTATTGAGGCGGAAGAGAAGATCGGCGCGGAACGTTCCCTTGGTGCACTCCACTTTCAGGTCTGCATTGGTCGCCGAAAGTACTCGGGCATCCACGCTCTTCGTTTTCGATGAGCCCACACGTTCCATCTCTCCGGTTTCGAGCACACGCAGCAGCTTGGCCTGCTGTTTGATGGGCACATTGGCGATCTCGTCGAGAAAGATTGTGCCTTTGTCTGCCAGCTCGAAGCGTCCGATGCGATCGGTGCGGGCGTCAGTGAACGCGCCCTTCACGTGTCCAAACAATTCGCTCTCGAATGTTCCTTCGGGGAGGCCACCGGTATTCACCGTCACCATCGGCCGCGAGGAGCGTCCGGAGAGCATATGCAAAGTTCGGGCAACGACCTCCTTGCCCGTTCCGTGCTCGCCAGTGATGAGAACATTGGCGTCGCTGGGCCCGATACGCGCCACCAGTTCCAGCACCGGCTGCATAGTCTTGGATTCGGCAATGAACGTAGGTCGACCTTGCGCCTGGAGAAGACGATTCTCGGCCTCCAGGTGTTGCGCGCGCTTCAGGGCGTGGCTGAGTTCCACCTGAGTCCGCAGAATGCTCACCAGCCGCTCGTTTTCCCACGGTTTCTGTATGAAATCTCGAGCACCGCGGCGCATGGCCTCCACCGCGATGTTGACGCTGCCCCACGCTGTCATCACGATGACCGGCAGAGTGCTATCCAGTGCCTGAATTTTTGAAAGAAGAGCCAGACCTTCTTCGCCGGATGTCGTGTCGCGGCTGTAGTTTAGGTCGATAAGCAGAATGTCGAATTCTTCGGAGGCAAGCTCCTCCATCACCGCTTCAGGCGAAGCGACCGTATCAATGCGATAGCCCTCGCCCTTCAGCAACAGGCGAAGCGCCTCGCGCACGTCTGCCTGATCGTCCGCTACGAGGATTCGGGGAACCACGGGGGCACTTGTCGACGTGATTTCACCCGGTTCCACGCTACTAATGGGCATTACTCCTCCATGGAATCAACCCGGCTTCCTGCCTATTCCTGTGCGCTCGCTGGCGCGACTCCCGCCATATGTGGCGGCGCGTGCACGATGCCGCTCTCCGCGTCCTCGATGCTGATGCCATTATTCACAAGCGTAGCACCGATGGCGCGGTCGAGTTCCACCCGCGACTTCGCGTAAGCGGTAGTCGCCGTTACGAGATTCGACTCTGCAACCGCGAGATCGCGACCCACCTGCAGCACCTGCAAGCTGGTGGAAGCTCCCAAGGCGAGCTTCTTCTGCTCGATTTCCAGAGTGCGTTGCGCCACGTCCACTCCCTTGCGAGCGGAGACGACGCGGGCACGATTCTGCGTGAGCGCAAACTGCGCGTTGCGGACTTCGATACCCACCTGATTCTGAAGCTGCTGCAAATGCAGCTCTGCCTGCCCAAATTCCAATTCGGAACGAACCTGGTCGGCCTGCGCAACTCGATTGCGTAGGGGGATATTCAGGTTGAATCCGACAGAATAATCGGGGGAGCTGCCATTAAATGTGCGCGTAAAAACATCTCCAAAGCCGGTGATCGGCAGTCCGGAATTCGACACCAAGCCCGGATTTGGAACACCAGCGAGCCCGGATCCTCCGTAGAAGGCCACAAAATCCAGCGATGGGAGCAAATTATTCTTTGCAGCCTTACGCGAGATCTGACGGTTGGTCATATCGATTCGCGCTTCGGCCAGCTCCGGACGGTGTGACAAAGCCTCGGCGACGAGGTCTTGCGTGGGAACTACCGGTTCGTTTTGCGGAACGACGATCGTGTCCGTCGGAGCCAGCGCAGCCGAGGCTACCTCCGGATCGCTCAGGTTTCGTGTGACCGCATTCTTCATCAGGAGTTCCTGAAGCTGAAGATTGGTTTGCGCAATGATCAGATCCTGATTGCTGGAGTCCACCACGGCTTCATCGCGTGTCACTTCAATCGGAGCGATCGCCTGCAGCTCTACCTGTTTCTTGTCGTCTTCGAGGGTCTTCTGCGCCAGAGCAAGCGAACGTTGCTTCACCTGCACGTCTTCCACGGCGTTCACCAGATCCCAGTAAATATTCTCGATCTGCGTTGTAGTTGCGATCACCTGGTTGCGAAATGCGATGTCGGTGACCTCACGGTTATTCTTCGCAATTCGCAAGAACCGGAGGTTTGGCCCGAGTCCAAATCCGGACAGCAAGCGCTGCGTGAGAGTGAAGCGAAAGGCTGAGTTGAGCGCGGGCACCAGGTCCGTAAAACGCCCGTTGGTGGTTTGCCGGCTGTTCTGCACGCCAAAGTCAATTGCGGTTCCAGTAGGGAATGCCTGCTGATAACTCATGTTGGCATTCGCCGTATTTTGTTGGACCGACGGCACGCCGAACGTCACCTGGTTCGCAATCGGGAATACGCCGTGCTCAACATTGAAGTTGGTTGTGATCTGTGGATCGTAGGAATTTACTGGTGCGCCTGCTCCGATCGTCGATGTCACCAGGCCGCCCGCACCCGTTCCGGCGCCGCCGGCACCGCCTGAAGTTCCACCTGCGCCCGCGCCCGGAGCGCCGCTGCCGAAACCGCCGATGCCTCCGCCCGGAGTTCCCTGCACCAAGCCGCTGGCAACGCCGCGAACGCTCCCTCCGGCTTTCGTACGCAGAATGTCGGTATCGGCGATGTTGAGGTTATAGCGAGCGATCGCCAAGTCGAGGTTGTTCTCCAACGCTAATGCGATTGCATCGTTAAGGGACAGCATGAGCTTGCCATCTTTGATGAGCTGATTGATGCGTGCCGAATTGTGCAGCTTGGGCGAGGACAGAGTGCGTCCCTCGTACGGAGCAAACAGATTTGGGAAAGACTTTCGAGGCTTGGAGAAATCGACCTTGCCCACAACCTCCGAATCAGTAGTTGCCGACCGTTCCGAAGGTGCTGGAGTCGGAGCTTCCACGATTGAAGCGCTCGGTGCGTTTTGCGCGCTTTGGTCTTTCTGTTGTGCCGCAGCGCTCTGTTGTGCCGCAGCGTTCTGCTGGGTCGCGGCGCTGCCTTGCGCTGCCGCGGCCAACGGAAGGATAGTGGCGATCGAGAACAGCGCAATTGCTCTGAGCTGCGATTGAAAACACCTGTACATCGGCTTCAAGGCTCCTTTTCGTCCTTGGATCAACTCTGGTTATGTCGAGAAATCCCTTATGTCACCAAGGCGTGCCCAGCTTCCACCGGATGCGCCGTGTCTCCCACGATCCATCCGTCAAGCAGCTTGATAGTGCGATGTCCGTAAGCCGCATTCGCCTCTGAGTGAGTTACCTGGATGATCGTCGTTCCGGCTTCGTTGAGCTGCCGGAAGAGCTCCATGATTTCCTTTGCTTGATCTGAGTGAAGATTGCCCGTCGGTTCGTCTGCGAGAATCAATTTCGGCTTGTTGATCACCGCGCGGGCCACGCCCACTAATTGCTGCTGTCCACCCGACAACTGATTCGGATATAGATCTTTTTTCCCGACAATGTTGAACCGGTCAAGCGTGTCGCACACCATGCTGGTGCGCTCAGATTTCTTTATGTCCTTGTACGAGAGCGGGAGATCAAGGTTCTCTGCAACCGTGAGGTTGTCGAGCAGGTGGTAGCTCTGGAAGACGAATCCGATGTTCTTCTTGTTCAACTCGGAACGCTGTTTGCGGTTCATCTTGTGCACTGCTTCGCCCGCAAAGTAGTACTCGCCGCTCCATTGATCGTCGAGCATCCCCAGGATGCTCATCAGAGTGGTTTTGCCGGCGCCGGATGGCCCCATGATCGTCACAAACTCGCCCTGGGGCACATCCAGATTGATCCGGCGCAATAGCCAGATCGTACCTGCCGCCGACTTGATCGTTTTCTCTATACCGCGTAACTCAATCATCTTTTGATCCCGAGAGACTTATTCAAAGTGGAGGAATCGCACGTCCTCTTCCGAATCTGTGTTCCCGATAATTGTATGATTACGAATGCGTTAACCCCCAAACTGCGAGAGGTCTTTAGGGGCGTATGTTCGTGGACGCGAAGAGGTGTCCGAAAATGAACAGCACGACTTCGGGCTTGAACCGGGTACTTGAGACCACATAGCCGCTGAATCTGATCGAAGCCTCCGGTTGAGGTTCCGGAGCGCCGGGGGGCGCTCGCCCCGCGTAGGGTTGATACGCAAAAGAATTGCGGGGGTACCCTCAACATTTTCGTGCGCCGGGCGAGGGCGGGGTCCGCAGCAAGTGATGTCTTTCGGCCTACTGGGGTGCAGACGGCGCGCCTAGCGCGCCGCTGTAATCCGAGTCTGCACGTCCTACAGCAGTTTGAGCGACGTTACCTTCAACGTGTCGCCGTGGACATCGCCACTGACGTCCACGCGCAGGTGAGCGTTTTTGTCTGATTTCTTGAGAGCATCCAGTACCAGACTGTTGCCGTTGGAATCGAATTTCAGAAACTTATGGTCGCTGGTGACGATTCCAAAGCCGCTCTTCTGGCATTGAAGCGCGCATTCACGAGTATGCGCGTCAGGGTCTTTGGCCGCGTTCTTTGCACACGCCACGTCAACTACTGGCGCATCGTTGAAGGTTTCGGCAGCAGCCATGGCTGCGAAGCTGGCCATGATTGCAATAACGAATAGGAATTTACGCATTGAGTATTCTCCCTTTCGGATTTATGCAGTAGCTCTCAAACTTGAACTCGGTTCCCGAAGCGCGATTCTATCCTCTCGCACAGCCGAAAGCTGTGAGAGCGCGAAAGCAGCGACGGCCAATTCTACGTCGCGCATCGCCAGGTCGAAGAACATGCCGGTGGTCAACAGATTGATGGAGATGCCGAGCAGCCACAGCATCACGACGTAGCTGCCAAGTTTGGTGAATCGGCTCAGAACCACAATGCCCGCGATGATCTCGATCACTCCTACGACATGCATGAACGTTGCGGTACTCAACGGCACAACTTTCGTCGCCAGTGGGCTCAAATACATTCCCCAATCGACGATCTTGTTGAAGAACTTGTCGAATCCGACGATGACTGGTCCCGCCCCCAGACCAATTCGCAGCGCCCACCAGGCGGCGTTTAGTCGCTTATCAAAATTTCCCCTCATCCCTGCCTCCTGCTGTAACAGAGTTACGGCGAGGCAAAGGGTTACAGACTTAGAGTAATAGCTCGAATTCTGTGTGCCGCGTTTCGCGGCACACGGTGAGTTGAGCCCGGCAGGCACTGCCGGGTAAGAAACCATTGAATAGAGCCCCGGTTAGGGGCGGCACTCGGTTTGATTGAGTGCCGCCCTTACAGGGCTCCAATGAAAAATCGCTTTCCCGGCATTTGTGCCGGGCTCACATCTCATCGTGCCGCGAGACGCGGCACGAACCGGTCGTCGGTCAATACAGATGGTCCTCGCGGCTCACAAATCGCTGTAACCTAATCTTGGCTCTGCACTCTATTTACTGTGATGGGAAACACCGCGATTCTCGAACGAGCAAAGACCGAGGCCTGGAGCGATGAAGAAGTAGTCGCCCGTGTCCTAGCGGGGGAAACTGCGCTCTACGAGCTGATCATGCGGCGTTACAACCAACGCCTGTACCGTGCAGTCCGCGCTATCCTGCGAGACGAGCACGAAAGTGAAGACGTGATGCAGGATGCTTACGTTCGCGCCTACCAGCATTTGAACCAGTTTGCCGGACGTTCGCAGTTCTCTACATGGCTCATTCGGATCGCCGTCCACGAGGCACTAGCCCGTTTGCGCCAGCGGCGGCGTGTGATGCAGCTTGACGAAGTTTCTTCCGAGGCAGATACCAGCATGCTTTATTCCAACTCCGAAAATCCCGAACAATACACCTCGAAGGCAGAGCTCGGAAACCTGCTGGAGGAAGCGATCCTGAGCCTGCCGGAGCAGTTTCGTGCCGTTGTCATGCTTCGTGACGTCGAAGAGATGAGCACGGCTGAAACGGCAGAAGCGTTGGAGATCTCTGAAGAAAACGTAAAGACTCGCCTGCATCGCGGACATGCGCTTCTGCGCAAGAATCTCTTAGTCCGCGTGTCCTCGAATGCCAACTGTGCATTTCCCTTTATGGGAGAGAGTTGCGACCGTGTCGTGGCGCAAGTTCTGGGGCGAATCCAGGCTGTGTTTCCCACATCGGTTGCATAACGTGAATGGCCTAGACCAGTTGAAGCCACGCAGTTACTAACGGCCGTTGTCGATCGGCACCTGAAGTAATCCTAGAGTTCCGTAGAAAGACGCTATTGTTCTGCGTGGAGTAGCACGCAATGATAGTCAAAGCTCTTTCTTCGCTCGCGCTCTCGGCGCTGGTCGGCATAACTATTTTCGCGCAACAGACGGTTACGGGAACGGTGGTAGGCACGACTCCCGGATCAGCCATTGGACGACGCATGAGCATCATGCAAGTTCAACCGCCCCCTCCCACCTGCGACACACCTGCAAGCGGCAAAGGCCCAGCACTGCCGGGAATGATCTTTTCGCGCATGATGGGAGATCTGGTGTGTGAGCGCCAGCCCGATGGAAGTTCCAATAAGATTCTGAGCGGAGCACCTTTCGCTGCCATCTCCCCGAGTGGGAATGAAATCGCTTACTGGCTAGTGGACAAGCACGAGCTGCATCTGTTCGCAACATCGACGCACACAGACATCGTCATTGACTCTCTCCCTGGCGCGATCATGCGTGAGTTGATTTGGTCGCGGCAAGGCCGCAAGCTGTCGTATCTCGCGAGCGCAGTCGAGCCCGCTGGAATCCGCACTGTCGACTTTGATTCGGGCAAGCGCAGTTTGCTCGCAGGACACTTCACTACCCTGACCGATTCACCCGATTCTGACTATCTTCTTTCGGTGACGACCACAGGTGTGCACAAGATCCGGCTCGCTGATGGAAAGTCAGAGATGCTCGCCGCGGCTGAGTTTGCCACCGACGCTTCTCTCTCGCGCAGCGGACAATTACTTGGGTTTCTTGTGCCTCCCCCTCCCAAAAACGTTCCAGCGAGTGCAAACGCACAGGCCGAGGAGGAGGATTCTCCCGACTGCACTGGCGGTACATCGATTTTGAAAGTGCAACAGAAAGGGAGGCCTGGGCTGCTGGACGTCCCTTTCCCAAAAGGATTCGACAGTGTTCTGGACTTTGCATTCTCACCCGACGACCGAAGCATCGCCGTAACCTTCGGTGCGGCCGCCTGCGACTACCCCGGAGATGTGGCTCGCGTCTATGTGGTCTCGCTGCCGGACCTGAAGTTAACTCTGGTTTCCCCAGCGGATCGCCTTAGCGTGAAGCCCCAGTGGTCGCCAGACAGCAAGGTCATTGTCTACTCCGACTACACGAGCAGCGATTCCGGGCTCTTCGCGGTTGACCTCCAGGCCCGAATGGTGACGAGGGTGACCGAGTCGCACGACAACGGTCCCGACCAATGGATGGCCTGGCGGTCCGTGCAGTCTGTGATTGCCGGCAAACTCCCGGCAGGCAAATAGCCAGCCAGCTATCGAAAGAATTGGGCAAGACTCTCAACAACCAGCGTGACGAAGGAATCAGATTTCTTCTTCGAGAGAAGTTCGTGTCCAGCACCCTCAATCGGCAAAAGGTGAGTCTCGGCGGGAATTAGGGCCAGCGCCGACTTCATCTCCTCGATTGATCCAAACGGATCACGCGTCCCGTGCACGAAGAGCGCGCGCGTCTGCAGCTTGGGAAAGTGTGCCGTGCGCAACTGCTCAGGCTTGCGGGGTGGATGCAGCGGATAAGAGAGCAACAGAAGACCATCTACCAACGAAGGCTCGCGAGCACAGAGCATGGTTGCCATGCGTCCTCCATACGAGTGCCCACCCAGAAAGACGCGGCCTTTGATCTGCTCCCGCAGCACTTGAACCGCTCTCTGAAGACCCGCCTGATCTTTTTCAGCGCTGCCCATCGGCGGCCCATGCGGCCGCGATTGGCGAAAGGGAAGATCACAGCGCAGAACCGTCAGGCCGGTAGAGCAGAGAGCGTCAGCGAGTGCCACGAGCAACGGCGAATTGCAATTGGCTCCCGCGCTGTGAGTGAGGACCAGTCCAGCCTCAGTGGGTTTCTCGGGGCGATGAACGAAGCCACGGACTGTTGGTTCGTTCGGCGACTGATCCAGAAACGGCTCTTGCATAGAACGTATAGCTTCGCATGAGTAGCGGTTCCGTTTTTGTTAGAGCGTCGGATGACGAAAATATTTTTTCTTTTGCTCGTAACCTCTTGAGCAGATTGAACTGGAAAAGTTGTAGAACAACGGATGAAACTTGCCTTTCCTTCATGAGTTGAGCCATCATCCAGAGGTGCGCGTGAATTCCAATTTGGGATTACGAGAGGATAACGACAGTAATCATAAGTGTCTTAAGCAGGCAGTTCACCTAACAAACCGATCCCATTATTTCAACAATGAATCCCATCCTGATCCCATGGTGTTCAGTGGGATATCCCATCGCGATCCCATGTCGTTGGATGGGATTATCCCATCGCGATCCCATAAGTCCGATGGGATCTGGATGGGATCTCGTCAGCTAAGTCCTTTAAATAATGGGATCGACCTAAAAAATGCACTCTTCTTCTGAAACATCTTGCGGCAAAGGTAGAGACGCAGTCCGCCGTGGCGGACGTCTCCACGATGCAGATTGGGAAGTCGGCACTGCCTGGTGCGTGGAGAGTGCATGACGGAGACGTAGCATGCTGCGTCTCTACGAATCAGAGGACTAGTTCTTCCTGACTCCACTGCGGTCCTGCCGGCAAGGGTTCCACGCATAGATCGATCACGAGCTTCTCCAATACAAGCCGTTTGCTGGCGGGATTGGAACGGAGAGCGAGATCGGCGCGCGCGAGCAGTCGCAGCGCAGCCGTGAGTTCCCGGCGCGACTTGTAGCGGCGGGCCTGGCGGATTACATCTTCGGCAGCGAAGGGAGGCACGCGAAAGCCCTGCCACAGCGCCTGCCAGATGGCGCGGGAATCGCGAACGTTTCTCTCCAGAATCACCAGCATCTGGCGGAAGGTGCGTGCCAGCATGTAGATGTGCCCGATGGCCGCTTCCTCGCCTTCTTGGCTTGCGAGCAGCGCATCGAGTACCGACAAGGCACGCACTCGGTCCTTCGAGGAGATCGCATCGGTGAGCTCATACAACGAGCGTTGTTTGGCGGCCAGCACCAACGTCTCCACGTCGCCGATGGTGATTCGCTTCTTCTGTCCAACGAACAATATGAGCTTCTCGAGTTCGTTGCTCACGAGCATCATATCCGCGCCCAAGGCGTCGACGAGTTCCCGTGCGGCTTCCGCATCCACCTTTACGGCTTCCTTCGCCGCGCGCTCCACGACCCAGCGCATACCTTCGTCTTCCTCGACGCGAGCCAGTTCGATGACGGCGCAATATTCGCCGAGGGTTTCGCGGATGCGTTCGTAACGATCTTTGTCCTGCATCTCCATGCGGCGCACGTCGGAGGGAATGCTGATGTGATCGGCGACAAAGATCAGCACCGCGGCAGGATTGGGATCCTGGCAATATGCCTCAATCGCCGCGAATTCTTCCTGGTGCGATCCACGTCCATACAGGGCCTTCACGCCCCGAATGAAGAAAACCTGGAACGGCGCCATCAGGGAAGGCGTGCGTGCCATGTCGAGAACTTCGGCAACGCTGGTTTGCGTGAGGTCGAAATCGTACAGGCTGAAGTCGCGGAGTTCGGATGGAACTAAATGCTCAATCAGCGCAGCCCGACAGCGGTCACGAAAGAATACTTCGTCGCCGACTAGGACGTACGCGGCCTTCAGCTTGCGCGCCGAGACTTCGGAAACGAAGCGCTCAGTGGCAGCAAAACTGCGGCCGGCCATCAGAATCCCTCCAGGATTTCGGCAACCAGAGTGCGCGCGAAGTCCCGTGAAAGGCGATCGACGGCAGGCGGGCTTTCGTCGAAGAAGCTCGTGACCTCGCGACTCACCTGATACTGTTCGCGAAATTGGTAGTTTGGATTCTCGAAGAGCGTCTTGCCGTGCTTATCGACGAGCTTGACGCTCATGTTGATCTGCACAATCGCGCTCGATTGTCTCCCGGTTTGGGAATCGTACGTCAGAGGATAAATGTTCGTGGTTACGACCGTGCCGTGAAGGACGGCATCGGAGGTGCCGTCGTCGTTCGTGTCAATCTTGTACGGACTGCGACTCGTGAACTCGCGAACCACGGCTTCGGTCAACACCTGCTCGGCGCGATAACTGTTTGTTTTATTGACAAAGATCGGTACTGCGATGGTGTCGATGCCAGATGGGAGTTTTACCTGCGCGTGGGTGGAAGAGTGATAACCGCAGGCCGTGAGAACGAGACATGACAGGAGGATGCCTGCAACGAGGCAGCGCGCCCAAACTAACACTGTCATCCCTCGCATCCGCCGCGGCGGACGCGGGGGATCTGCTGTTTGATCCGTTGCGCAGTGAACAACGAGAGCAGATCCCCCGCTCCGCTGTCCACTGCTTCGTAATGTCTGCGGATTCGCGGCAGAGCGGGGGATGACAGGATCAAGAACTTTGCGCACTTTGCTTGGCAAGGAATTCAACCAATTTCCTCGGCATTCATTGCACTTTCCCCAGCGGCCGCATCGTGCTCAACGTAGCGGCGCACTCGACGGCGCTGATCGCTGCAATCTTCAGGTTGTCAGCTGCTGCCCAAATCCAGAAGCCGCTCGCGTTGCGGGCGTCGGGACGCAGCGATACAAGTACGTTTCCTTGTCCCGCCGCGTTCACATTGCTAGGTCCGTCCTCTGCTGGATCAACAATCGTTACATGATCTCCAGCCAGCGCTTTGCCGAGTGCCGCAACCTCGATCTCACGGTCGAACTGAATGTAGACGGAAAAGGTATGCGCGTGGAAGGTGGGAGCCTGCACCAGCATCAGCGAAGGCACCGGCACGTTCTTTCCGGCAATTGCTTCGAAGTGCGCAGAGATACGGTTCTCAATGTTTTTCAGCGAAATCGATGAGCTCTCTCCAAAGCGGCCGAGCATGTTGAAGGCGACCTGTTCATCGAATACTTCCTTCGGCAAGGCACTGAAAGAGAGCAGGTTCACGGTTTGCTGGTGCAATTCATCCATGCCGCGCTTGCCTTGCTCAGAAACCGGCTCGAAGACCGTAGCGGCCATCGTCCGCACAGTTCCTGCTGATCGAGCTCGGAGAAGAAGCAAAGCCAGAACGGTTGCCGCCGGATGCGCAATCACCACTGCGGTGGTGGTCAGGTCTTCGTGTCCCGGCTCCTGGCCTGATTCCCGCTCTAGTTCCTTTTCGATCCACGGTGAACGAACTGAGACGTTGCGTTCTCCGTCCAAGGCATAAGAGAGATCAAGAACCGTGGCGCCCGCCTGAAGCGCACTCTGCCAATGCCTGCCGGTGAAAGCAGCGTCGGAGGCAAAGAAGGCGAAATCAACGTTGCGAAAATGTTCCGGATCGGCAGGCTGGATAAAGGTGGCCTCGTCACCCACCTGATCGAGCTGTCCCAGAGACTCGTCGTCGTCGAGCAGCTTCACATCGGCGACGGGAAAGTTCATTTCGTCGAGGACTTCCTTCAACTCGCGGCCTTTCAGCGTAGCGGCACCGACGATGGCTACGCGGAAGACGTGGGGCACGATGGCCGGGCGATTCATGCCAGATCGACCCCGGATTCAGGTTCGTACGTGGGAGTCGCAGGCGGACGACGCCGCATCGCGTAGGCGAAGCGCGCAAGGATTCCAGAAACCAGATACAGAAGTGCGAGGGAGAACAGAACGTACTCTGAGTAGTACCAAAGCAGAGCCAGGAAACCGCAGATAACGAGAAAAACCCAAAACGGCTGCCTCGTGCGCAGGTCGATACCCTTGGGACTCCAGAAGCGCCATGTGCTGACCATGAGATACGAGATCAACATAAGAAAGGCCAGCCACAGTAACGCTTCCCACCAGCGGTCGATCGGCGCGCCGTCACCAAAATGCACGGTAGCGGCGATTATCGCGGCGCCTGCCGGGATCGGCATGCCAACGAAGTACTTACGGCCCGGACGTCCAGGATTCTTAGGCTGCGGATTCTTGCTGATGTTGAACCGCGCCAACCGGCTCGCACCGGCGATGACGAATAGGAACGTCACGATGGCGCCAAGCTGGATGATCTTGTGCCGCATGCCCGGCTGCCAGAGTTCAGGAATCTGATGGCATCCCCAGATCCACGCCAGGATCGCCGGAGCGACGCCGAAGGTGATCACGTCCGCAAGGGAATCCAGTTCGCGTCCGAAATCGCTGGTTGTATTCGTCATGCGCGCGATACGGCCATCGAGTCCGTCGAACAGCACAGCGAAGCCAATGGCTTTTGCAGCGTTGTCAAAGTGGAATGGAGCGCTGGCCGAGCCTTGAATTGCCTGCGAGATTGCGTAATACCCCGCAGCAATGTTTCCGGCGGTAAAAATCGATGGCAGTACATACATGCCGCGCCGCATGCGATGCGGCTGCTGCGGATCGTCTGCCCGTCGAAATGGCCTGCTGAGATTCATCGCCCGACTTCTGCTCGGCTTTGACCTGCGCGGAGCACTCCAAGAATAGACGAACCCCCGGCGACGCGATCTCCGACTTTCACTTGAATATCCACGTTTTCGTCCAGCACAACGTCAACCCGCGAACCAAACTTGATGAGTCCAACCCGCTGTCCACGTTCCAGTTTGTCCCCTGGCCTCGGATTGAAGACGATTCTGCGCGCGAGCAAGCCGGCGATCTGCTTGAAAGTGACCATCTGGCCCTCGCCCTCGACGGTGACCACGTTCTGTTCGTTTTCGTCGGACGATCCGGCTGACATGGCGTTTCCGAACTTGCCCTTCTGATAGCAGAGGTTCGTGATGATTCCGGAAATTGGGGAGCGGTTGACGTGGACGTCAAATACGTTCAGGAAGATACTGATTCTTTGCCCATTTCGGCCGTCTTCTGTAAGTCGCGAAACTGCTGTGACCTTGCCGTCGGCAGGAGAAACAATCACTCCGGGGCCATCGGGAATGGCACGCTCAGGATCCCGGAAAAACCAGAGGAAAAAAGCTCCGAGAAGCAATGGTGGTAGGGCGAGCCATGGATTGATCAGACCCAGGAGCACAGCAGCAACAACTGCGCCCAGGCCGTAATAGAAGCCGTCACGAACCATAGGGGATTCAATGATTATATCGGCTTCAGGTCGGGATAGAGGAGCTGCGTATGAACGGATTTAGGACACACCTCAGGCGCTGGCGGGCGCAAGAGCCGGTCTCGCGCCGCTGAGCCAGTTACGTCCTAAGCCACTTGATGATGCGTCTGCCGTTGCTGCTGCTCAATCGACTCCATCTGGTCCTTGAGACGCAGCTTCAGCTTCTTCAATCTCACTTCTTCTAGTTGATCGTCTGTGGAGGGGTACCGCTTTTCGGCGAGTGTTTCGAGGCGTTGACAATACTGTGAGTGTTCCTGGGCCAGCCTACGAAACTCCTCGTGGCTGGCCAATAGCTCTTCGCGGAGGGACGTCGCCATCCTTGAACCTCCTGGCCAGAACCGCCGGCACATCATCTTGGATGTGCTCTAGGACATGAAAAGTAGCACACCGCCAGAACTGGTTCAACGATTTTTGCGGAATTATGAACAAAGCTCGGCAGCTTCTTCTGCCGGCCTATGGTCGGACAAGTAAGTGCTTGAACAATAAGGCATCTTCGACCGGATCGCGATAGTAGTCGGGCCGTCGGCCTTCCTGGATAAAGCCGGCCGACAGCCCTAGCTTTTGTGCAGCCGTACTGGACTCCCGGATCTCCTGACGGATTTCCGTCGCTCCACCCTGTCGCGCGCGTTCGATGAGGGCGGTGATCAGCGCGTGGCCTACTCCGCAACGCCGTACGTCGGGAGCTACGGCGATGTTCTCCAATTCCCATTCCGGGATGCCGGTGTAGGCAACGACGAACCCGAAAATCTTGGAGTCTTTTTCGGCGATGAGGACGAGACGATCAGGTTGAGCAATTGCCGTCGCGTAGTCTTCATGCTTCCATTGGGCGGCAGAAGCACAAGCATGTTGGATCGAGAGGATGAAAGGAATCGCTGCCGCAGTCGCTGGGCTAATCTTTGGACTCATCTGTTGTTGTTGCGGCACAACAGGAATGTAACAAGAACCTGAGAGACGCAGCGTGCGAGGGTCGTCGAGACCAACCCCCAAGAATGTTGTCGTTCGATAACAGTGCCGCCCGCCGTGCAGTGTCTCTACCAAGGCTCTACCTCCTCATCTTCTGCATGTACTCCGCCTCGGATCGGCGGATGTAATTGGCGTCCAGCGCAAGGACGTCGACTGTTTCTCCAGCAACCAGCTTGGAGTTCCCAGTTCTTGCCGCCGTTTCAGTGCTGCGGTATGTCACTAACTTTGCGTGGTCAAACTTCGCAGCGATATTCGGCTCGGCAACTAACACATGCAAGTTGCGCGACTTCGCCAAACCAACCGCTTCTTCCAGCGACAGCAGCATCTCTTCACGCAAGCCGTTTTGAATGGCTGCATAGACTTCACCCCGCCCAGCATCCAGCACGGCCAACATCCCCTTCTGCGTGGCCGACGCTGCAAGCAGCAACTCAAGAGAGGTAACAGCAGCGATGGGAATTTTTAAGACCTCTGCCAATCCCTTAACAGCCGTCAGTCCTACGCGTAAGCCGGTGAATGATCCGGGCCCAGTAACCGCGACGAGTCCTTGAAGGTGGCCTGGGGTGAGTTGACGCCGACGCAGAAGGTCAGAGATCTGGGGAATCAGCTCTGCAGAGAAGGTTCCACCCTGGATCGAAGCTGACTCGATAATTTCAACCTGGTCGCCGTTGCCTCGTGCAAGCGTAATGCCACCCTGTCGCCCGGAAGTATCGACGGCTAAGAGCAGCATGTCAGACCGCAGAGATGGGATCCTGACAGAGTTCCAGCAGCACCCCTCCGGTCGCCGACGGATGCACGAAGACGTAAAGATGCCCGCCAACGCCGATTTTGATTTCATCAGAAATGAGCCGCACGCCTTTGCGCTTCAGCTCTTCGAATGTTGCCGAAATATCGTTTACGTGGATTGCGACGTGATGGAGCCCTTCGCCTCGCTTCGCGATGAATTTTGTGATTACGGAATCTGCTGAGGTTCCTTCCAAGAGCTCCAAGCGGCTTTCGCCCGCGGGCAGGAGCGCAGCTCGAACTTTCTCGTCCTCGACGACTTCTTCGCTAACAACCTTCATGCCAAGTTGCTCGTAAAACTTGCGAGCCTCCGCGATGCTCTTCACCGCGATGCCCAGATGGTCGACCTTAAACATGCTTCTCTCCAAAGTTCGTGACCAGTTCATCCACTAAGGAATAAGGATCGCGCTTGTGCTCGGCGATTTCGCGAGCATATAGATTCAGATGCTCGGGATCGAGCTGCTCGCGAATCAAGCGGTCGAGGAGCGCCTTGCGCAACATCTCGACCAGTCGCTCGCGCCAGTTGCTGACCTTCTTGCGAAGAATGAGATCTTTTCCTTCGAGGTACTGGCGATAAGACGCAATCGTCTTCACTAGATCGGGTACGCCGGTGCCGTCGCTCGCGACCGTCTTCACGATCGGAGGCGTCCAGTCGTCGCGGCGGATGGCAAGCGTCTGCATGGCGCGGATCTCACGCTGCACGCGCTCCGCGCCTTCGCGGTCGCTTTTGTTGATCACGAAGATGTCGGCAATTTCCATAATCCCGGCCTTGATCGTCTGGACATCGTCTCCCATTCCGGGAACCAGGATCACAACAGTGACGTCGGCAAGGCGGACGATATCAATTTCGTCCTGTCCTACACCGACCGTTTCGACAAAGACGATCTCTTTGCCGGCGGCATCGAGCAGCGTGGCAACGTCGGCTGTAGCGGGAGCCAGTCCGCCGAGGAATCCGCGCGTTGCCATGCTGCGGATGTAGATGCCGGTATCCGCGTGATGCGCCTGCATGCGGATGCGGTCGCCGAGAATCGCTCCGCCAGTGTACGGGCTAGTTGGATCGACCGCGATGATGCCAATAGTCTTTTCCTGCTTGCGATACTCGCGCGCAAGTTGATCGACTAGCGTGCTCTTTCCCGCGCCGGGAGATCCAGTCAGTCCTATAACCGTGGCGTTGCCGCTGTGAGGAAACAGCGCCTTCATCAATTGCGAAGCTTGCGCCGAATCATTCTCAATCGCAGTAATCGCGCGCGCGAGCGCGCGAACGTCGCCGGAGCGGATTCGCTCCACAAAATTAGTCAGCGATGTTGCGCTGTGATTGACAGACTCAGCAGGAGAAAGCATCGGAGGAATAGATAAGTGTATAAGAGCACGCTGCCTACTGCTCCAAGCGAAATGGTTTTGAAGGGGCACGGCTACAGCCCAGCGGAGCCGTGGCTTTGAGGACATCCTGACCCGGCTTTAAAGCCGATGCCCTTCGCTGAAACAGCGCAGCTTCTATGCTGAGCGGCTCAGAAACTCCTTCTGACAACACACTTTTTCTTGCTTCATCCGACTAGATTCGCACGACAAGGAAGGAGACCATGAAGCAGGCGTGGGCATTTGCATCGGGAGCGTTAGGACTTCTTGCACTCGCCAATTATCGGAGGTCGAGCAGTCGCGTCCGAGCACAGCAGGCGCCAGAACAGCCCCGTCGACGAGAGCGCAAAGATACGCCTGCGTGACCGAACGCCGCCGAGAAGCCGGCAGTCACGCACCGATTTCCGGCTCGTTCCCGGTCGCTCCATGAGCATTCCATTCGGTCTAGCCCATTGGTAACTAAGCGATAACCCTCGCTTCTACTCAGGTACCCTTTTCATTGACTTGGCGCTTCGGACACAGTAGTTTTCCAGCACAAGCACCCGTACGTTTCCCCGCCAGTACAAAGGACGATTTGTGGGTCTCAAGATATTACTCGCCGATGACAGTGTCACCGCCCAGAACATGGGCAAGAAGATCCTGAGCGAAGCCGGACACGACGTAGTCACTGTCAGCAATGGCGCCGCCGCCGCTAAAAAGATCGCGGAGGTTAAACCCGAACTCGTCCTGCTCGACGTCTTTATGCCCGGTTATAGCGGTCTTGAACTCTGCGAACGGTTGCGCAATGCCGCGGAGACCGCCAAGCTCCCAGTGCTCTTGACCGTCGGACGCATGGAACCGTACAGCCCTCAAGATGGAGCTCGCGTTAAAGCCGACGGCGTCATCGTCAAGCCCTTTGAAGCCACTGATCTCACCGCTGCAGTTGAGCGCTTTGCCCAGAAATCAAAAGAAGGAAAACAACCGGGCGACTACGAGAAAACGATAAGGATCGCTCCTCCGCCGGGATCAAGAGACGACACCAACAGAGAGAGCCAGAAGATTGCGGTCTCTGGCAGTGGCGAGCCACGAGCATACGAGCAGACCATGCGGCTCGATCCCGCGCAAATTGCCGCACTGCTCAATACAACTGCAGCCAAACCGGAAAAGCCATCCGTTCCAGAACAGGAATTCAATATTCCTACTGCTGCGTCTCCCGCGGTGGAGGAGTTTGGCACACCACGTCCTCCGAGACCCGAGATTCCATTGGCCCAAGCGGCTGCTCCCGCGATGGGCAGCGACCTGTTGCCCACGGCGCAACCTAGCACACCTCAGCCGGCGCCAATTCCTTCGTACATGGCGCAGTACCTGGATCAATCGGCCGACGATGCGGAGAGTGCAGTTACAGCACGGCCTGCCGTGGGTCCATCGGCTGAGTTCGACGTGGAGAAGAGGGTCGTCGTTCCGCCCCACCACAAGGCTTCAACTCCGGCAACGGAGTTCGCAGTACACGAACAGTTGTCACCAACCATTCCCATTTCGAACGAGATACTCTCCCATCGTTTCCCTGGCGATATCAACCCGCCCCCGGTGGCATCGGCGGAAGGACTGGAACTCACCTCTGTTGCTCCGGTTCCCGATGCACCAGTTGCACAGGAAGGTGGACTCGAGACCACGATTCAAAGCGCGGAGACGCCGACCATCATCCTGAAAGATCCCGCCTTGGTCACCGATCCACATCACGCGACCATGGATTTTCCGACGCAGTTTGGGACGGATGAACCTACGATTCCCGACCTGACCGCGCCAACCGAGGCGCCGACAGCTTCGGTAGACGAGTTCGAGGCCCGCCTTAATGCGGCGATGTCCAGCTACGAAGAGCCGTCAACGGACTTGCCCTTGCCAAGTCCGATCGACACGTCTTCGGGACTGCGAGCCGAATTGGTTACTGAGCTGCCCTCCCCGGCCGAAGTGCATGCCGGAATGGTGAGTGAGCTACCATCGCCAACTGAGCCGGAACTGGAGGTCGTAAGCGAGTTGCCGTCTTCCAGCGGTGCGATCGCTGCGTTCGACGAGACAGACGAACCTTTCTTTGCTACGGCTCCCATTGGATCATCGGAGCTCGCGCTTCCCGAGCCTGTAGTGCAACCCGAGGTAACGCACGAACTTGTCCCCTCCAACGTAGTTGAGTTTCCCTCTTCGGCATTCAACGCACCCACAGCCATCGAACATCCTCAACACGAGATAGTCATCGAGGAAGCCAAGCCTGAGATCGCAGTTGATGCGATCGCTGCCTCCACACAATCGGCCGATTCCTCGGGCAGCTCCGAAAATGCGGATGTCGTACCGATGGCCATGGCCGCGGTTGCGGCTGCTTCGGCGCCTGTTGTCGCGCCTGGGCATCCCAACTATGAGGCTGAGGCCGAACTAGCTCGTGCCCTCAAGGCCGCGATGGGCGCAGAAGCCGATTCCGGCTCCACGTCCTTTGCAGTTGAAGATGTTGAACGAGCACCATCGGGCGAAGACGCCAATCGCCTCGCTGCGGCAGTCGAGAAAGTGATGCACCGCGAGCTTCCGGGCCTGATCTGGAAGATCATGGCGGAACTTGACATCAGAAAGCGCTAGCCTGTCTCACTTTCTAAGCAAGTGCACTCATTGCGGGAGAACCGCATCCTGGAACATACTTACCGACGTTCCCCGGGAGGCTTTGCCCGCATGCTTCTCGTCGCCGTCACTATCTTTCCCTTCCTCTGTGCTTTGATCCTTTTCGCCTACTTCTTCGGCAAGTTCGCCGGAAAAGAAGACACTCCCGAGATCGCGAGCGCCATGCGCCAGATGAATCAGGCCCAGATCATTCCATTCCCTGGACCGCGGCCTGAGAGTGCCAAAGCGAAGGCTGCGAGCGCGTAACACCGAGTAGCGCCTCCGCTTCGATTCCCCTAATATGATGGCGACGTTTCGTCGCTCATCGCGTGGCTAAGGTTTCGTCTATCTATTGCTCGGCGTGCGGCTCGGAGATTCAATCCGGCGTGCGCTTCTGCCCCTCGTGTGGCTTCGCGCAGTCGTCCATTTCCGATCCCTTGGCCACGGCCACTTCAACTCCGGCACCATCGCCCTCAGCTAAGCCTGCAAGCCGGAGTACATCGCGGTCATCTGGATCGAGCAGTTCGATTTCTCAGGGGAGATTTTTGCCGGGCACGCTGCTGGCGGCGCGTTATCGCATCATCGCGTTGCTGGGGCGTGGAGGTATGGGGGAGGTCTATCGCGCTGATGACCTTACGCTGGCTCAACCGGTGGCGCTGAAACTTCTTCCGGAAGCCGTCACCAACGATCCAGCCTCTCTGGAACGATTTCGCAATGAAGTGCGAATCGCCCGCCGTATCTCACATCCGAATGTCTGCCGCATTTACGACATCGGTGAAGCCGATGGCCTCACCTTCCTCTCGATGGAGTACGTCGACGGCGAGGACCTTGCCTCACTATTGCGCCGCATCGGACGCTTGCCTGGCGATAAAGCCCTTGAGATTGCACGCAAGCTCTGTGCTGGCCTCGCGGCGGCGCATGACAAGGGCGTCCTACATCGCGATCTGAAGCCCGCCAACATCATGCTTAACAGCCAGGGCGAGGTCATGATCATGGACTTCGGCCTCGCGGAACTTGCCGATCTCATCACCGAGGACCAAGTCCGTCACGGAACTCCGGCATACATGGCGCCCGAGCAGCTTTCCGGCAAAGAGGTCAGCACCAAGAGCGACATCTATTCGCTTGGGCTGGTGCTCTATGAAATCTTTACTGGTAAACGCGCCTTTCAGGCGGAAACGCTCGCGGAAATCGTCCGCACGCGAACCGAGACTCCGACTCCAGCGAGCCCGTCGAGCCTCGTGCGCGATCTCGATCCCGGAGTAGAGCGGGTCATCTTGCGTTGCCTCGAGCCCGAGCCTGCGATGCGTCCGGCGAGCGTGTTGGGCGTGGCTGCGGCGCTGCCCGGTGGAGATCCGCTTGCTGCTGCACTTGCGGCGGGCGAAACACCGTCACCCCAGATGGTAGCTGCCGCGGGCGAAGTTGAGGGACTGGCGCCGCGAATAGCAGTCACCTGTCTTGCCGTGCTGCTATTCGGTATTACTCTCAGTTACTTTCTCGGCGTTCGCATAAGCATCTGGGACAAGATACGAGTCGAGCAATCCCCTGAGGTGCTCGAGCATCGCGCGCAGGAAATCGTGGCCAGTCTTGGCTACACAGCTCCACCGGCTGATATTGCATACGGATTCAACGACGACTTCGAGTATGTCAAATATGCCCGCCAGAACGATAAGCCGCTCCCGAATTGGGACGACTTGCTGAAGAAGAGCCCTCCGATCCTGCGGTATTGGTACCGCAGCAGTCCGCAACCGATGGTTGCGACAGATTACAGAGAGAGCTCCCTCACACCTGGGATCGTCACAGAAAATGACCCGCCGCTTACGACTTCCGGCATGGTCCGGGTCGTTCTCGATCTGGATGGAAGGTTGATTTCATTCGAAACAATCCCGCCACAGCGTGAAGACAAACCCGAAGGGGTAAAGCCCGTCGATTGGAATCCCTTATTTGCTGCGGCTGGGCTCGATCCAAAGGTACTCACGTCCGCCGAACCACTTTGGAACTCCCTGTCGAGTTCTGACACTAAGGTTGCATGGACGGGAGTCTGGCCAGGCAGCACGCGTCCACTCCGAGTGGAGGCCGCGAGTCTGCACGGCAGGCCTGTCTGGTTTTCGCTCCTCGGACCATGGACGCCAGCATCACGTCAGAATCCCGACCATAGCACGAGAGCGCAGCGGGCAGGGGGTATGCTTTTCGTCGTTGTGGGCTGCATTGCGCTATTTGGAGCGACGTTTTTCGCTTTCCGCAACTACCGGGCGAGGAGAAGCGATCCTCAGGGTGCGTTGCGGCTGGCCATGTTTGTCTTCGCCGTGCAAATAGCACTTTGGATCTTGCGCGCGCACTTCACTCTGGACACTTCGATCTTTGGCGGCCTGGTGTTCGCAGTGAGCACATCCCTTTTCTGGGGCGTAGTAGTTGCGCTCATCTACCTGGCATTGGAGCCCTATGTTCGCCGCCGCTGGCCACACAGCATCATCTCCTGGAGCAGGCTTCTCTTAGGCCGCTGGCGCGATCCTCTTGTGGGACGTGACATCCTCTTCGGACTTGTGCTTGGAATCTTCTGGGTGATCGTGATCCAGATATTCATTGCCTACCTGATCCATATCGGCGATGTTCCCCACATTGGGGACGCTAAAATCCTGTTGGGAGTGCGGCGCACGCTGGGTGCTGCTCTGTTCCTCGTTCCCGCAGATATCCGCACGACACTGCTCTTCTTTCTTCTGATATTCCTGTTCCGCCTCGTTCTTCGCAACGAGTGGCTCGCGGCAGCAGCATTCGTCGTCCTTTTTAGTACCATGCAATCTCTACGCGAAGATTATTTCTGGATAGCGATGATTGCCTTCCTCATCATTTATGCATTGGCCGCAATCGCGCTGGTGCGATTTGGCCTGGTAAGCCTGGCAACCGCACTCTTCCTGACTGACTTCCTGCTAAGCGCTCCGATGACTGCCAACTTCTCCCATTGGTTCATCGGGTCGACGATCTTCATCTATGCCTATGCAACCGCACTGGCGCTGTTTGCCTTTTACACTGCGCTCGCCGGGCAAAAGCTGTGGAAGGAAGAGTTGTTCGAGTAGGAACGAATCACTCGTGAGCGAAAGCCGACGTTCTCTTAGAGACTGTCATCCCTCGCTCCGCCGCGAATTCATTTAGAGAGTCGATCTAATCGATTTTGCGGAGCGGGGGATCTGCTGTGGTTAGGTGTTCGAAACTGTGAAGCGACAAGATCGCATTCCAGAGTGAACCTAATCGTCGAATCGAAACTGACGTCAAGCAAGCAAAAAGCAGATCCCCCGCTCCGCTGTTTAATGCATTGTGTCGAAGAAGTCTTGGCGGCGGAGCGAGGGATGACAGTGCAATAAAAAGTAGTCTCCCTCAGCATGTTATCGTTAAATTTGCCGCCTTAACGACGGTTCCAATGTCCCACGAGCTCCCAAAAACCTACGATCCAAGCGCCATCGAGCCGCCCTGGGCTGAGTACTGGGAAAAAGAGAAGCTCTTTCACGTCGAAACTCCGTCGAAGGATTTAGCCCAGGATCCTTTCACCATTCTTCTGCCGCCACCAAACGTGACCGGCAATCTGCACATGGGCCACATGTTCGAGCACACGGAGTCGGACATTCTGGTGCGCTGGCATCGTATGCGCGGCGAAACTACGCTCTGGATTCCGGGCACAGACCACGCCGGCATCGCGACACAGATGCTAGTTGAGCGACAGCTCGCAAGCGAAGGAGTACAGCGTACAGGCCTCGGCCGCGAGAAGTTCGTGGAGCGCGTGTGGGAGTGGCGGCGTCTGTACGGCGGCAACATTCTCAAGCAGATGAAGCGGCTCGGCGATTCGGTTGACTGGTCGCGCGAGTACTTCACGATGAACGAAAACCTGAACCGCGCTGTGCGTGAGGTGTTCGTCCGGCTTTGGGAACAGGGACTCATTTATCGCGGTGAGTACATCGTGAACTGGTGTCCCAGATGCCTGACAGCGATCTCCGATCTCGAAGTGGTTCACGAGGAGCAGCAGGGCAAGCTCTACGAGATTCGTTATCCGTTCGCCGACGGCAGTGGATCGATTCATATCGCCACCACGCGTCCGGAGACAATGCTCGGCGACGTTGCGGTGGCGGTGAATCCGAATGATGATCGCTATCGCGAGTTGATCGGCAAGAAGCTGCGCCTGCCGCTGATGAATCGCGAGATTCCCATCATCGCCGACGAACTCGCGAATCCCGAATTCGGAACTGGCGCGGTGAAGGTGACGCCTGCTCACGATCCGAATGACTTCGTGATGGGCAAGCGGCACAACCTGCCGATGCTGAAGATCATGGACGAGCACGCGCGCATCAACCAGAACGGCGGCGCGTATGCAGGGCTCGACCGCTACGAAGCGCGCAAGCGTGTGCTCGCGGATCTCGAAGCCCAGCACTTCCTGGTGAACGTCAAGGATCACGTTCTCTCAATTGGCAAATGCCAACGCTGCCAAACAGTGGTCGAACCAAGCCTCTCAATGCAGTGGTTCCTCAAGATTCAGCCGCTCGCAGACAAGGCGATCGCTGCGGTCACGAACGGGCACATCCGCTTCACGCCGGAGAACTACAAGACCATCTACCTGAACTGGATGAATAACATCTATGACTGGTGCATCTCGCGCCAGCTCTGGTGGGGTCATCGCATTCCGGCGTGGTATTGCACGGACAGCGGCTGCGCCCGCTCGAAGGACGACCTCAACTCGCAGCCCATTGTGGGACGCGAAGATCCATTCAAGTGCCCGGATTGCGGCTTCACCGTGGAGCAGGAGACCGACGTGCTCGACACCTGGTTCTCGTCGGCGCTGCTTCCATTTACTTCTCTTGGCTGGCCGGAGCACACGCGCGATCTTGATGTTTTCTATCCGACATCGCTGATGGTTACCGGCTTCGACATCCTGTTCTTCTGGGTAGCGCGCATGATCATGATGGGCTGCCATTTCATGCAAGACATGCCGATGGCCGATGGCAGCCAACGTCCGGCTTCCGAGTCTGTCCCATTTCGGGAGGTATACATCCACGCGCTCGTGCGCGATGCCGAGCGGCAGAAGATGTCGAAGACGAAAGGGAACGTGGTCGATCCCATCGACATCACGGAAAAGTACGGCACCGATGCGGTGCGCTTCACGCTGGCTTCAATGGCCTCCCCTGGCACGGATATCGCTTTCAACGAGAGCCGGATCGAGGGCTATCGAAATTTTGCGAATAAAATTTGGAACGCTGCGCGTTTCTTGTTCATGAACATCGATAAGGCAAGTGAAGCTGGAGCTTGGAAACAGGAAGGGCTCGCCTCCCTTGTGAGCAGTACTTACAAACTGGATAGCGCAGCTCCGCTCGTGGATCGCTGGATCGAAGCGCGTTTTCAGCAGACGGCGTATGACGTGAATGCCGCGTTGAAAGACTATCGCTTCGATGAAGCCGCGAATCTGGTTTACCAGTTCTTCTGGGGCGATCTCTGCGCCTGGTACATCGAGGCTGTGAAGCCACGTTTTGACTTCTCAGAGGGCGCTCGAAAGGAAGCACAACACGCCCTGAATCACCTCGTGAAAATCTTTGAGGGCTCATTGCGCCTTCTCTCACCGTTCATGCCTTTCATTACAGAAGAGATCTGGCACGCACTGTGGCAGCAAAAGACCCCTGCAAAATCTATTGCGCTTACCCGCTTCCCTGTTGGTGCAGAGCTCGGTAACGCAGAGAAGGCGGCGATCGAGCAGATGGAGATTGTTCAGAAGCTCATCGAGAGCATTCGCAATCAACGCGTAGAACTCAAAGTCGAGCCAAAACAAAAAACGCCGGTGCGCATCTTCGCGCAAGCTTCTACACAGGCGCTGATCAACTCCAATCGCGATCTGATCGAAGACGGCGCGGATGTAGATGGCATTGACTTCAGTCATGAGAGCATGGCGAAGCTGCCGGGAGTCCGGACGACAAGCGCGTACGAAGTATCGGTTCTCTATGAAAGGAAGATCGATGTGGCCGCCGAGCGCGACCGCCTTTCCAAGGAGCTGAAGAAGCTTGACTCAGAATTGAGCAATGCGAAGCGCCAGTTGGGCAACGAAGGCTTCCTTGCCAAAGCGCCAGCTAAGGTGGTCGAGGGCCTGCGCCGACGTCATGCCGAACTCGAGCAGCTTGTTCGCAAAACGAGAGTGGCTCTGGAAGAGTTGGAAAAGAACTCGACGAGCGGTTCTAACGGAACGCACGGATAGTTGCAGCCAGTAACGTGGCAGGACCCGGCAGCTTTTCTTCGTGAGTGGCCCACCTCTTTAAATTGTCATCCTGAGCCCTGTTTTGGCGAAGGATCTCCCGCGATGTTTCAGACATAAACGCAGCCGGTCAGGCTCTTTACCCAGACGAGTGCTGGCCGAAGTGCCAGGACGAAGCAAGGAAGTCTCGATGTATTCCGGGAGATCCTTCGCCCAAAAGAGGGCTCAGGATGACAACCAACCCGGCCGAGGGCGGCCGGATGCACGTTTTTGTCAGCCCCGCACCCGCGACTCTGCTGTCTTTCTCTCGATCAGCGCTAGCGCATAAGGCACGCTGAACAAGATCGGTGTGTAGATCAGGTCAGAGGCAAACGTCCCACGGAAGAATGGGATAGCCAGCGTGTAGCACTGCACGAGTCCAGCAAAGGTCTTTGGATACATGTTCTGGAACAGCCACGTAGCGAAGTTGCTTACCAGGAAAAACGAAATGGCGGAGGCCAGCGAAGCCCCGACAACTCGCAGGGGTTCAACTTTCCGCACCAACGCATATCCAATCGCCATTGCGGCCACATACCACGCCCATGTCACGAGGTGATCGACTCCGACGTGCATGCGGTACTGCACGGTCGTGAGATAGACGTCCGCCGAGGCCAGCAAGAGCAGTGGCGCGACCCACTCGCGCGTCGGACGCTTGGCGCCGAAAAACAGCAGCGCAGCCCCAAGCGGGGTGAGGTGCCAGGGATGCGGCAATAGCCGAACCAACACTGCGAGAACGATGAAGAGGTAAGCCAACATGAATTTGACCTCGTGCGAAGTCCATTCTCCGTTTCGCCGCAGGAAACGTCAACTGTCTGACCGTTTACGCGCAATATCCCACTACGCGGCAGTCTGGGCCGCTGCAGCGATTCCTCGCCGGCCGGCTCGGAATGACGCTCTTACGGTCTCAAGGCTTCTCTTCGCGGTTGCCCATCCGCATCAGAACTACGTTTGACTGTTCATCGAGAAACACATCGGCGCTGAGCGGAGGTCGCCCGCGCGGTTGTCCGGGGATCTGAACGCCAATGTAGTTGAAGCGCAAATCGCGAAAGCGCACGTCGTAGCCTTGCTCCGGAGGCGGGAGGTGCTGGTTTTCGATGTACGGAAAGCGCGCCCAATCGAGATATACGCGACCCAGTGGCGAGCGCTTGGCCGCGAGCGTGGCGGGTGTCTCTGCGGGTTTGTAGAAAATCTTGGCATGCGCGAGCGGATCGACCGTCCTTGTGCTCAAGTCGATCGGAACCTCCGCGAAATAGTTCTCGGTTTCGACAAGGCCCGCCCACGAGAATGGGCTCACTGCGAACGGCATTGCGGCCGTCCGCTTGACAACCTCTCCCTGGTAGTCGGCTGAATTGAGCAGTGTGATTGCCTTGCGATGGTGATAGTCGCGCACCCACCACATGGCGCAGACAATAATCAGCGCGCAAACCGCACTCCAGCGCCCGCGAAACGTCTCACGACGTGCCCCAATCTCACCGCTTACGAGTCCAAAAACCGCTGGAATCAGAAGACCGAGTAGCAAAGCCCCCAGCATCACGGGCTCGAGGATGAAAACGATGTCCCACGAGTACCAGTGCCAGTTGAATGGCAGGAACGGACGTACGCCGTAGTTGTTGGTGAAATCGAGCAGAATATGACTAAAAACAGCCAGAATCCCAAAAAGGAACAGCATTCCCCAGCGCGGTGCGAGCGGAGGAGATTTACCGCGATTCACTCGCCAGCGATGAAATGCGTAGATGCAGCCGAGCACGATTGCAGAATCTACGGGCGCTCCGATGAACGAATGAGTGAAACCGCGATGAGTTGCCATGGCCCTAACCGGCCCGTCGAAACTCCATAAGATGTCCACATCGGGGAATTCTGCGGCAAGCGTAACCATCAACGTCGCATAGCCGGTTTTTCGGTTCAGTCCTGCGCGTCCGATACATGCGCCGGTGAGGAAGTGAGTGATGGGTTCCATGCAGGACTTGTTAGTAATGTAACAAGTCTCGGCACTCGAGAAACAGCTTTGCAATCAGAGTCGCCATGAAGCGAGTGGACAGAGGCTACTCCTGATACAGCGCAACCATAAGAAGTGCGATGGCAACTACAGATATCGCGAGCACGGGAATGACAATCGCGCCGACATCCAAGTGCGCGTGTACCGGCGCGCGCCACAACCAGTGGCGTTCAGTCCGCAGAATCAGCGACGAATCGCCCGGATGCTCGATCTGCCACTGCGGCATTGCTATGAAGAAGGCCGCAGCGGGAATGCTGAGAATAGCGATCAGCAGCACGGAGAGGGATCGTCGCTTCACGTAAGGAGTATCCGGCCCGCTCGAGTTCGTCTCGATACAACTTTGGTGTGACCGGTCATAAGTCCGCGATAAGCGTTACACTGTTCGGTTTCAAATTCACATCATCAAATGAGGTGGGAATGAAGCTTCGCCTGCTGCTACTAATGCTTGCGGCCGTATTTGCCGCGATATGTCTGACGGGACAAAGTGCGCCGAAGTCCTCCAGTTCGTCCCAGGATAATTCGGCGAAGATACCGGAGATCCACGGTTTCGATTTGTCGGTAATGGATCGCGCCGCCGATCCCTGCAACGACTTTTACCAGTACGTGTGTGGGAGCTGGGTCAAGAACAATGCCATTCCGCCGGATCAGGGCCGCTGGGGTCGCTTCAGCGAACTAGCCGAACGTAATCGTCTTGTCGCCAGAGAGATTCTGGAGAAGGCTTCCGCAAACGATCCTAAGCGCGATGCTATCCACCAGAAAATTGGCGACTACTACCAGGCATGTATGGACGAGACCGCAGTCAATCAGAACGGCCTGAAACCACTACAACCTGAACTGGACCGCATCGACGCAGTCAGTGATCGCGATAGCGCAGTTGCCGAACTCGCGCACTTGCACCAGTTCGGTGTGCGCGGCGCGGTGTTCTCCTTCACATCCAACTCCGACCTGCATAATGCCAACAACGTGATCGCTTACGTGGATCAGGGTGGCCTAGGCCTCCCCGATCGCGACGACTACGTCAAGGATGACGACAAGTCGAAGGAGAAGCGCGAAAAGTATCTGGCGCACGTGACGAATATCCTTAAGCTCTCGGGCGACAACCAGGCGGAAGCCAACGCCCAACGAGTAATGGCGCTGGAGACCAAGTTCGCGCAAGCTTCGATGGATCGGATCGAACGCCGCAAACCCGAGAATCGCGATCACAAGATGACGCTGGCAGAATTTTCTGCGCTGGCGCCCAACATTGACTTTGCTGGCTTCCTGAAAGGAACTACTGCGCCCGCATTCGATTCACTGAACGTGGGTAATCCTGAATTCTTCAAGCAACTGAACAGTCTGGCCGACTCGGTTCCGCTGGAGGATTGGAAGACTTACTTCCGCTGGCATCTGGTTCACGAGTTTGCCGACGTATTGCCCGATGCGTTCGTGCAGGAAGACTTCAATTTCTACGGCAAGTACCTCGGAGGCGCAAAAGAGCTGCAGGCGCGGTGGAAGCGCTGCGTGCGTCTTACCGATCAACAGCTCGGCGAGGCGCTCGGCCAGCCCTACGTTGCTCGGGAATTCACCCCGGCTGAGAAGGCGCGCATGTTGAAAATGGTCGATGCCATCGAGACCGCGCTCAAACAGGACATCGAGAGCCTCGACTGGATGACGCCCGACACGAAAAAGCAGGCGCTGCTGAAGCTCGCCGCGATCCGCAACAAGATCGGATATCCAAGCAAGTGGCGCGACTACTCGAAGCTGAGCATCGTTCGCGGCGATCTGCTCGGCAACGTTGAGCGGGCGAACACGTTTGAAGTCAACCGCCAGCTTGCGAAGATTGGCAAGCCGCTCGATCGCACGGAATTTGGCATGACCCCGCCAACGGTGAATGCCTATTACAGTCCTGCGTTCAACGACATCAACTTCCCAGCCGGAATTCTTCAGCCGCCGTTCTTCGACAAGACCGTAGACGACGCAGTCAATTTCGGCGCAATCGGAGTCGTGATCGGCCATGAACTCACGCATGGCTTCGACGACCAAGGACGCAAGTTCGATCCGGAAGGCAATCTGCGCGATTGGTGGACTCCGCAAGACGCAAAGGCATTTGAAGAACGCGTCTCGTGCATCGACAAGGAGTATTCCTCGTTCGAGCCACTTCCTGGTCTGCATGTTCGCGGCAACCTCACGTTGGGCGAGAACACGGCCGACAACGGCGGCATGCGCGTGGCCCTGCGCGCACTGCATAACACTCAGGCTGGGGAGGGCAAGAGCGGGAAAGGCGGTTCTCAGGAGGACAGCGCCAAGACCATTAAGGGCTTTACTCCAGAGCAGCGCGCCTTCATCGGCTATGGGCAGGTATGGTGCGAGAACCAGACCGAAGCTGCGCTGCGCCAGCAAGTGCAGACCAATCCACACTCACCGGGCCGCTTCCGCGTCAACGGAGTAATGCAGAACAACGAAGACTTCGCCAAGGCGTTCAGCTGCCACAAAGGACAGCCCATGGTTAGTGAGAACGCCTGTCGGGTGTGGTGAGGAAGTTTTCAGTAATCAGTGGGCGGTAAGAACCAAGGTGCCCGGTCAAATTGGCCGGGCATTTTTTTGGGAGACTGAAATTGGGCAAATTCCCGGTGCAGGGAAAATGGCAGGGAATTTTTCCCGGGGGAAAAAATTCTTATCGTGAAACCCGCATGGATACAGGAGAATCCGAAGGCGCCAGGGAAATAGCAGAGAATGCCGCCCAGGTTGCGCTGCGTCATCTGTCGATTTCCTCACGGTCGCACGTCATAACCGCAGGAGAAAGTATGCAATATCTGCTGCTCATTTACCACGCTGAATCGGACTGGGAGAAGTTGGGTCCGGCTCAGCAAGCCTCCATCTATCAGGAGTACCGGGAGCTCATTCAACACCTTGCCGAAGCTGGGAAATACGTCGCCGGCGATGAATTGAAACCGACGACGACGGCGACTACTGTCCGCGTTCGCGACGGCAGGCAGTCAATCACTGATGGTCCGTTTGCGGAGACCAAGGAGCAACTAGGAGGTTATTTCCTGGTGAATGCCAGCGACTTGGACGAGGCGATCGCCATCGCTGCTCAGATTCCCACCGTGCGCGACGGTTCCATTGAAATCCGACCGGTAGCGGTTCAAGAGCAGGCAAGGCAGGCGTCGTAGAGTTCATAGAGGAGCCGATAAGAGACTCAGCCACACTACGCGTTAAGCATTGGAAAGGCAATTCCGGTTCCATTCTGGAATTTCTCAAGGCGAGATTAGGACACTACCAATTCAGTAGTGCTAATTTGAATTCACAAATCCTCGGGCTTCAAGCCGGTGTGCTTGGCGATCCTCGTAAGCATCTTCGGTCCTAATTCATCGCTATCGTGGAAAGCCCAGATATAGTCAGGAAATTTTCCGGCTTGATGTCGGAGTTTGATGTGAGAGCCCGCCTGAGAAACTACTTGCCAGCCGATGCCTAGCAGTGCGCGATAGACGACTTTGGCTTTGCGAGAGCCCCAGACGCCCACGCTTTAAGCGCACGTCACTTGGATTGAGTGGGGCACGGATTGGGAGGACTTTTCGACGTCATCCGCTATGACCCGGAGCGCCAGAGCAAATACATTCCGTTCAGCCTGTTCCTTGGTTTCACCGTATGCCAAAACACCAGGAATATCGGTAACTTCGGCAATCCAACGTCCGTCCTGCTCTTGCTCGGTTTCGATGCAGAAGCGCATATCGGATGCCCTTTCGGACCGTGGTGGCTTGCGGACGCCCATAAAACTATTCTATGCCGTGTCACGAAATCAAGATGTCGGAGCACACCCGGCATTAATCACTGAGGTGAGTCAGACTAAAGTACCCAACTCCTGAGCGCCTGTGCTTGTTCTACTCGTCTTAGTCCAGATCCCGCCAATTGTGTCCCACGCCGATATCGACCATAAGCGGCACTTTAAACGGATAGACATTCTGCATGTGCTCGCGGACGAGTTCGCGCATGATATCGATTTCCTTTTCTGGAACCTCGAAAACCAATTCGTCGTGCACCTGAAGCGTCATGCGGGAACGCAGCTTACGGCGGGTCAGTTCGGCATCAATCTTGATCATCGCGAGTTTGATTACGTCCGCCGCCGTGCCCTGTAGAGGAGTATTCACGGCCGTACGTTCGGCGAAGCCGCGCATGTTGGCGTTTTTGCTGTTGATGTCTGGAATCGGGCGGATGCGGCCAAACAGTGTTCTTACGCGCTGCTCGCGACGGGTCTCGTCCAGCACGCGATCGATATACGCGCGCACACCCTTGTAGCGCTCGAAGTATGTCTCGATGTACTTCTTGGCTTCTTTCTGATCGATGCCGAGCTGCGCGGCAAGTCCAAACGGCGAGATGCCGTAGACGATCCCAAAGTTTACGGCCTTCGCGCGGCCGCGGTGCTCCGCAGTGATCAGCATTGGGGGAATGCCGAAGACTTCGCTTGCCGTGAGCTGATGGATATCGTCTTCGCGGCGATAAGCTTCCACCAGCAGTGGATCATCGGAGAAATGTGCCAGTAGACGCAGCTCGATCTGGGAATAATCAGCGGAGAGCAGCACGTTTCCCGGCTCGGCGATAAAGGCGGAGCGAATCTCGCGGCCAACCTCAGTGCGAATGGGAATGTTCTGCAGGTTCGGATTCGTCGAGGAGAGTCGCCCGGTTGCCGTGCCCGCGGGATTGAAAGTTGTATGCACGCGACCGGTGCGCTGATCGACCAGCGTGGGAAGCGAATCGACGTAAGTAGACTTCAGCTTTGAGAGCTGGCGGAATTCGAGAACCTTGCGCGCAATCTCGTGCTCAACCGCCAATTCTTCGAGAACATCGACCGCCGTCGAGATAGTTTTCCCTTTGCCGTACTTCACTGGCTTCGGTAATCCGAGCTTGTTGAAGAGAACTTCACCAAGCTGCCGGGGAGAATTGACGTTGAACTCTTCTCCTGCCAGAGCATGGATCTCTTTCGACCTGGCATCGCATTGCTTCTCGAGTTCCACCGACATGCGCGCAAGCGCGTCACTGTCGATCTTCACGCCGGCAGATTCCATCCGTGCAAGAACCGGGGCTAGCGGCAAATCGATCGTGTCGTAAACATTGATTAGCCCAGCCTCGCCCTCAACTTCCGTGCGCAGGGCGCGCGCCAAGCGCAGCGTCACATCGGCCGCCTCGGCCGTCATTCCTGAAAGCTGCAGATTGAACCGGCGCAGCGCCACTTCCGCAAGGGTATGGCTGCTGTAAGTCGGATTCAGCAGGTAAGAAAAGAGCATCACGTCATTGCGTACTCCCGCCAGCGGAAGGCAAAGCACAATGTCTACCTCTTGTGGTACAGCCAAAAAATTCCATAGCAGCCGCAAGGCAGATTTGTAGTCGTGTACCGATTTGGGAATCGACTCGTCTGCCAGGACGCTCTCCACCTTTGCGGACAATGCAGTATCGCCCAGGCGAAAGGTGAGCGCCTTGTTTTCTTGTACGGCTATGCTGATCTCTACAGGATCATCCGCCGCGGCGGACTTCATATTCAGCAGAGGAAGCTCAGGTTCGTCATCTTTCTCTTCGGCACCGGCCGGCGATGCCGATGGAGCACAAACTGCCAATCCAATCTCGCCTTGTTTGACCTGCTTGAGCAGCTTCTCCAGCTGTTGTTCGCTTTTGAGTTCGCCATATTCGACGTTCGCCTGGTCGGTCGTCTGCAAAAAGTCTTTGAGCAGAGTGGTGAACTCAAGTTCATTGAAGAGCACGCGGCAGGCTTCGTAATCGGGATCCTGTGCGCGCATGGTTTCCAGATTCAAGTGGACTGGAACGTTCGTATCGATCGTGACCAGGTCTTTGCTGCGCAGGACCACATCGCGATTGTTCAGCAGCGATTCGCGGTAGGTTTTGCGTTCAACTTCTTCGGCGCGGTCGAGCGCGTTCTCCACCGATCCGAAACGCTTGATCAGCTCCACTGATCCCTTGTCGCCAATGCCAGGTGCTCCGGGAATGTTATCGATGGAATCTCCGCGCAACGCCATCACATCAATCACCTGCGACGGCGGGACGCCGAGAATCTCTTCCACCTTGGCGGCATCGCAGATCAGGTTGTCCTTCGTAGGATTCAGGACGCAGATACCATGGCCCACGAGCTGGAGCATGTCTTTGTCGCTCGAAACTACATACACCGGATAACCTGAGGTATTCGCCTTATGCGCCAGCGTGCCGATTACGTCGTCGGCTTCGAATCCCGGTTGTTCCAAAATGGGAATGCGATAGGCTTCGAGTGCGCGCCGAATGTAGGGAAGCTGCTGCGCCAGGTCGTGCGGCATCTCCTTGCGGTTGGCCTTGTATCCACCGTAAGCGACCTCCTGGTACGTCTGCGTCTTGCTGTCGAACTTCTTGACTGACGCAATCGCCTTTGCCTGCTCGTCCCGAAACGTGGGCGCAGCCACGTCAAATACCGCTGCAAGGTATTGCGGATGGAAGTCATCGCGCAGCTTGTTCAGCATATTGACGAAGACGAAGGTTGCAGCCGTGGGAACGCCGGTGCGCGTGGACATCGGGCGCTGCCGCTGCATGGCGTGATAGGCGCGGAAGATGAACGACATCGCGTCGATCAGAAAGATGTGAGGACGTGCTTCGGGTTGGGGCTTCGCAGACAAGGCCAAATGAAAAGTCTAACAGCGGTTTCACCACGGAGGCACGGAGTACACGGAGGAGATTGTGTCCGGATTTCGACTAGCGGTCTGCTTTGCTCTTCGGTTTTGTTGTGATGTAGCGATACATCCAGCGGCCTGGCGGAAGGAACGCTAATACGGCAACCACCAATCCAATTGCTATGAATGTAACGGGGAAAAAGTTCTGACCGAGATAGTTGGTGTACGGCGGCACACGTCGATAAACCATTAGCCAGCCAACGATGGCGATTCCCAAGCCGCTAAAGAATATGAGGACTCGTTGTTTGATAGGCATGAACAATTCGTACGAGGAGAGTTTCTCCACTCCCCACATGCTTTCCGAAATCTCGCAAACTATCGCGAGCGTAATTCTCGAACTCTCATACCCCGGAGGAAAGCGGGGGCTTTGCGTGGTCACTTGCCGGTTGTTAATTCAGCGATTTCTTTTTTGAGTGCGCTCACCGTCTGCTCGTCAGGGCTTTTTCCATGTCCGCGCCAGCGAATCGTCGCAGCAGAATCGACGAGAAGAACGTAGGCGTCATTGGTATCGGAGAACTCGGCCAGTTTTTTCCAGACGTCTTCATCCTGGTATAGGAGCACGAATGAATCGTGCGCGTTCTGCGGAACGCCTCCGCGCATTCCGTGGCGGATCAATCCACGCGCAAGCTTGGGTGCGTCCTGCAGCTCGGCGACACTGAATATCGGAACATTTTTATTTTCGGCGAGGTCTTGCCTGAGCTGCTTGCTCCAGCGACCAGCAGAATCTCCTCCGGAGCGGCTGAACCCGATGACGAGAATGGCAGGATGGCCGGCAAACGCGTCCGGCAAAACAATCTTCTTGCCAGCGAGCGTCTCAGCCTCTGTATGCGGAATGCTTTGCGCTTGCAAGCAGAGCGCCATCAGCCAGACTGCGATGGCTGGCCGAACCAACCTGATAAACAGGGTCTGCACTCCCCTGATTACGCGAATTACTTGCTCAAAGTTTCGACCACACGGTCAAAGTCTTCAAGCGACGCGTACTCGATCACGATCTTGCCTTTACCCTTGTTGTCACGAATCGTGACACGAACGCCCAGGGCTCGCTGCATTTCTTGCTCGGCGGCGCGGACGTTGGGATCGACTGGGCGCCTTGCTTTTGGCTCCTGAGAGGCACCGTCTTGCGGAGCCAGCAGACGATGAATCAATTCCTCAGTCTGGCGAACGGAGAGCGACGCGGCGCGAATCTTCTGCGCGGCAGCGAGGATCGCCTCAGGAGAGTCGAGCATGAGCAGCACTTTGGCGTGTCCGGCGGTGAGTTCTCCCTTCTCGATCGCCTGCTGAATTGCTTCCGGCAGGCGCAGCAGGCGCAAGAGGTTCGCGATCGAAGCGCGATCCTTTCCCGTCTTCTGCGACATCTGCTCCTGCGTGAGGTTGAATTCGCGCGAGAGGCGGTCGAAGGCGCGCGCCTCTTCCATCGGATTCAGACCTTCTCGCTGCAGATTTTCGACGATGGTCATTTCCATCGCCTGTTCGTTCGAGACCTGCTTGATCACTGCAGGAACGAATTCCCTTCCGATCTTCTGCGAGGCACGCCAGCGGCGTTCACCGGCAATGAGCTGGTAGCGTCCATTCATCGGGCGCACGACGATCGGCTGCACAATTCCGTTCACCAGAATCGAGGCGGCGAGCTCGTTCAGGGCCTGATCGTTGAGGTGGGCTCGTGTTTGATACGGATTGGGATCGATCTCCGTGACCGGCAGATCGCGGATCGATTGCCCGTGAAGGTGCGTTGTCGGTGGCGGCTCAACCGGCCGCGTCGAAGGAAGGAGGGATTCGAGTCCGCGACCGAGCGCTTTGCGTGGTCCGGGGGTTGTAGTTGGGGCTGACAAAGTTCTCTCCGTTGAGGCCGGTGGCACAGGCGCCCTCGCCTGTGTCAGTTGAATGGATCACAGCCGAGGGCGACTGTGCCACAAATGCTTTTTAGGCGAATGTTCCACGTGGAACATTGCCAATCAACCCAGACTGCATGGTAGAGACGTCCGCCGCGGCGGACTGCGTCTCTACGAGGCTGCTTGTTCCGCGACGACTCCCTGCTGGACCAACCGCTCTGCCTCGTTCGCGGCAGCCCGGCTCATTACTTTTCCCATGATCTCTTTCGCGAGCTTTATGTAGCTTTCGGCGCCCCGGGAACGAACGTCATACAGCAAGGCTGGCTTGCCATAGCTCGGCGCTTCGGCAAGTCGCACATTGCGGGGAATCGTAGTCACGCAAAGCTTGTCGCCAAAAAACTCGCGAAGGTTTCTTGCTACTTGCTGAGCCAGGTTGGTGCGCTCATCGAACATCGTCAGTACCACGCCTTCGACCTCCAAGCCTGGATTAAACGACTGGCGAATTCGCTCCATGGTGTCCAGCAGTTCGCTAATGCCTTCGAGTGCGAAGTATTCGGCCTGCATGGGAATCAAAACTGAATCGGCGGCAACGAGCGCATTCAGCGTAAGCAGATCCAAAGCCGGCGGGCAGTCGAGAACGATGAAGTCGAAGTCACCACGAACCTGGTCGATCGCCTGACGCAGACGGAACTCGCGCTCTTCTGCCTGGACCAGCTCGATATTGGCTCCGATCAGGTGCTTGTGAGCTGGAATAACATGGAGACCCTCGAGCTCATTCGAGAGAACCGCTTCTCGGGCACCGGACTCACGCATGAGTAAGTGATAGGTGCTGAGGCGGTCGGGATCGCGCAGGAATCCCAGTCCGCTGGAGGAGTTCGACTGAGGATCGCAGTCCACGAGCAGCACTCTGACTTCGGCTGCCGCGAGCGACGCCGCTAGGTTGATCGCGGTCGTCGTCTTGCCGACTCCGCCCTTCTGATTCGCAATGGCGATTACTCTAGCCACTTCATCAGCCCTCGAAGCTCGAACTTATGGTCACCGCAGACGGTTTCGCAATGCCGGAGATTGGTGCAGGCTCGTGGATAAGTGGACTGTTCCACGTGGAAGATTCGAACAGAACTGGCTTCAATGTTGACGATCGACTTAGGTCCGCGAAGTGGAAAATCATGTGAAGAACTGGACGCTTACTCCTTGTCGGCCAACCGAAGCGCCGAGAGCTCCCGCCGGACGAAACTCTTGAAGGCTTCCGGTTAGGAGTGTTCCACGTGGAACAAACCTATTCCCGCATCGGTGGTCCCGAGAACGGGAAGCGTGTTAGCCAATTATGATCCGATCAGCGCAGATTCAACTTGGCGTCATATCGGACCTGTTTACTGTCTTGATTCCCCACCATCAGATCAGCCAGTGCGTGCTCCTAGACAGGAAAATCCAGCATTTGAACCGTGTTTCGGCCTCAATCATCATACAGAGAATAAATAGCGAAGATCAAGAGGATTGTCGGCAGTGAGCCTTTAGAAAGGATTCAAATTGACTGACCGATTCCCTATGGTGGATCAAGCTTATTGCCCCGCCAGGCTCGTTTGAGACCCCATCAAGACGATCCGCTCCCGAGATTTCGGAACCAAGATTGGATTCAGCCACAAAAAGTTCGGAAGTGTTTTTCTCGCGGTGTCGGCTTGAGACGCTCCTATAAGCAGCGCGAGTTTTCCGCCAGATTCGACCAGCGAGGCTGCTACTTGAAGAACAGCCTCAAATTTCTCAACCGCGCGCAGAGTCACGATCTGTGACTCGTGCTTAAAATTCTCTGCGCGACCCGCATAAACACTGACATTTTTCAATTCCAGCGCGCGGACGACCTCGCGCAGGAACGCTACTTTTCTCTGCTGCGATTCGATCAGAGTCACCTGGGCACGCGGCGCTAGAATTGCCATTGGGACCCCGGGAAATCCAGCTCCGGATCCCACATCGGTCACGCTGGATGCCTCCGCCACGCCAGCCTGCTCGCCGGCAAAAAGTGATTCACCAAAATGGCGCTGAACCATCTCCTCAGGCGCACGGACTGCCGTGAGGCTGATTTTGGCGTTCCACTTTAGGAGCAAATCGAGATAGGTCACAACCTGCCTGGTCTGGTCCGTCGAAAGCGGCTTGGCGAGGAACGGTCTGAGGAGATCGGTGAGCGCGGGCATTGCTTACTAAATCAAGATAAGCCGTCGCACCCGTAATGCAGATTGCTCAATGGGCGTCCTCGGAAACTATTCCCCTGGCACTGCTGGCCACTACGTAAAGACTTTTGGATGGAGCAGGCTCAGAAAAAGGGTCGCCCACAGTGAGAACCCGTACGAAAATAATTCACTGATAATTCGCTGTTATTCACTGTTCCCGAAGCTGACATTTTCAGATTTTAGGCAACTTTAGATAACCGTGACGTTAGTTCTTGAAAATTCACTGTTATTTTCACTGTTCTTGTCTTTCAGCTCCCTTTTCCCCACTGGCCGCTTGGCCATCCCGGTGGGGCGCGCCACATGCTGGACCCTGCGACTCCAGCTACTCAGGCATCCAATCCGGGCTGCTGCCCTTTTTTCTAGTAGGGAGCGTACAAAATACTCGGTTTCTTCATACTCTCTAAACGTCTCATTTTGCATCGCTTACATCCATCACAAACTAAAGGATTAGCACTTCAAGCTACGCGCGGGAAGTTGGCATCTGAATTGATATAGAGAGTAGCGAAGGTGGGAATGTGGTCCGTCCGCCGTTCTCGGACGCGGTGCTCCGAGAGGAGCGGTGAAAAGACCAAGGGTTCCCCCGACATATTGCCCGGACCCTCCCCCAAAGTGTTCCGGAAAAAGTTTGGAGGAATCGAAATGAAGTCGCGTTATCTACTGGCTCTGGCCGCCTCACTCATTGTTCCGGCCGCTTTCGCCCAACAGACCACCACCACAAGTTCCGACAAGCAGTCTGCGCCCGCGTCGCAACAAGTTACTGCTACAGCTCAGACGCAAACAACTCAGACGCAGGCAGCTCCGGATACGAGTGGTCCCAACACCAACAACGACGCAAACCTCTCAGCGCGTCAACCATTGCAGCCCGATACCCACGAGGGCTTCTGGGGACACCTGAATCCGTTTGCCCGCAAGAAATACGTCCAGCGGCAAATGGCTCCGATTCGCGACCGCATGAACGAGCTGGATGAGCTCACTTCGACGAACTCGAAGAACATTAAAGACGTGGATTCACGCGCGCAGGAAGGCATTCGCCAGGCTTCTTCAAAGGCCGATTTGGCGGACCAGCATGCAGTCGATGCCGGCAATCGAGCGCAGCAGGCGCAGCAAAGCATTCAAGTCGCCAGCACTCGCCTCGACACCGTCCAGCAGACTCTCGGCACACTTGACCAGTATCAGCCTGTCTCTGACACCGAGATCCGCTTCCGTCCCGGACAGCAGGCGCTGAGCCCGAAGGCAAAAGAAGCTCTTGATCAGCTCGCTGACCAGATGAAGGGACAGCGTGGCACGATCGTGCAGGTGCAGGGCTTCTCTTCCGGCAAGGGAAACACTGCGATTTCGAACTCGCAGGATATGGCGCAGAGCGTAGTTCGCTATCTGGTCATCAACCATGACATCCCGCTCTACCGCATCTACACCATTGGCGTCGGCAATGCTCCGGTGAAACCGACGACTGCCGAAGGTCCGGCAAAGCGGGTCCGCGGCGGACGCGTGGAAGTAGCGCTGCTGAAGAACGGCGTAGCCGATCTGGCGCAGTCAGCCAACGCGCAAAATGTCGCACCGAGCAGCGGCTCTGCTTATCAGCCGAACGCGCCTCAAGGTGGCGTTACTGGCAGCGTGAATCGCAATGCCGCTCCTGCCACGAGCCAGCAGCCGACTACAACAACGCAGCCTGCGGGCAACGTGAACAACAACAGCGGTGGGCAGCCGATACCGCGGCAGTAAGTCGAAATAACTTAGAGTTAAAGGGCCTCGAGAAATCGAGGCCTTTTCTTTTGTTCACGACAAGTGAGAAGATCGGGTGATCGGGCCATCGGGTGATCGGGTGAAGTGGAAAATAAAGAGAGAGACTGGCCCTCTATCACTGTCATTCCTCGCGCCTGTTTTTGGCGCGGGGGAATCTGCTTTCTTCGGAATGACCGAAAGCGTGGCCTCTCAGGTTTTCACTTCACCGGATCACCCGATTCTTCTGGCCTCGTTGACACGCTCTAGCTGTGCGCCCTAACCTTGCAAGTTCCTTTGGCGGAAAACTGATGCGTATTCTGGTTTTGGGTGGTGGGGGTCGAGAGCATGCTTTGGTGTGGAAGCTGCGGCAGTCGCCGCGCACCACCGAGATCTTCTGCGCGCCGGGGAATGCGGGAATTGCGCGAGAAGCGTCGTGTATTCCGGCCGATCTCAGGAGCGTGGACGAACTGGTACAGCTCGCGCACAAACTCCGTCCTGATCTGACCGTCGTTGGTCCCGAACTTCCGCTCACGCTGGGTGTGGTAGATGAGTTCGAGCGCCGCGGGCTCGCCATTTTTGGTCCATCCCAGAAGGCTGCGCACCTCGAGGCGAGCAAGGCATTCGCCAAGGAGTTCATGCAGCGCGTCAAAGTTCCCACCGCGAACTACGCCATTTGCCGCAATCCTGCAGAAGTACACGACGCACTAAGCCTGTTCAGCACGCCGACCGTGGTGAAGGCCGATGGACTCGCGGCAGGGAAAGGCGTAGTGATTGCCAAGACAAAGGAAGAAACCAGCACCATCGCACATGACATGCTCGCCCGCAAATTCGTGGGTGAAGCCGGAGCGCAGGTCGTGCTGGAAGAATGCTTGCGAGGTGAAGAGCTGTCTTTCCTGGTCTTGACTGACGGAAGCGCTGTAGTTCCGCTCGTGCCTTCACGCGATCACAAGCGCATCGGCGAGGGGGACACTGGTCCCAATACGGGAGGCATGGGCGCATACTCCAGCGACGATCTGCTCAGCAATACCATGCAGGACTGGATCATGAAGCACATTGCGCGCCCCGTAGTCGACGGCCTGCGTGCCGAAGGAGTTGTCTACAAGGGCGTCCTGTATATCGGGCTGATGATGACAGCTCGTGGTCCTATGGTACTGGAGTTCAATTGCCGCTTCGGCGATCCGGAAACTCAGGCGGTCCTGTTTCGCCTCGAAAGCGATCTCGTGGACATCTGCGAATCGGTAGCCAAAGGCACATTGCCGCCGGAGCCGCTGCGATGGTCGCCTGAGCCTTCGGTTTGTGTGGTGCTTGCCTCTGGCGGTTATCCGGGAACATTTACTAACGGCAAGCCCATTTCGGGACTCGATCAGGCAGACAAACTGCCTAACGTAAAAGTCTTTCACGCAGGCAGCGCCCATTCCGGGAATCAAGTTGTGACTGCCGGCGGGAGGGTACTTGGCGTGACCGCGAGCGGCCCCAACCTGGAAGCCGCAGCCTCCCGCGCCTACGAGGCAGCCGAGAAGATTCGTTTCGAAGGCATGCAGTATCGGAAAGATATTGCAAGGGCGGCGATAGGCAATAAGCGATAGGCAATAGGCGAACGCGGCTGGAGAGATATTTGTGGTTGCTTTTAGCCTATTGCCTATCGCCGTTTTTCCTCACGCTGCCGCTTCTGCCTGTGACATTCGCATCAGGCAAACAACTGTTAGATCATTCGGCTCGTGGTTGCCGCGGAAGCCCGCAATTGAGAATTGTGGTCCGAATGAAGATGGCCGTTCGGCGTGCTTCACCGCGCGCTCCAGGAGATCGTGGCAAACGTCGTGGGCGGAAGTGAACGTCTGTTGCTGGAGAGTTTGGCGCACGCGATCAAGTCCGAACTCGTGGCGTCCAGCAGCGATCTCCACCAATCCTCTTGACACCAGCACAATCGACGAGCCCGGCTGCGCGACCGACACTTGGGCGTCGTGAGTGGCGTGGGAAAAGAGCCCCAGCGGCAGGCCGGTCGGGTCGAGCTGGGTCACCTCGCCATCGCCCTTGATGAAGGCAGGTGTGTGCCCCGCGCTCACGTAGTGTATGAGCCCGAATTGTTCGTCGAGGCAGCCAACGAACGTCGGCGCAGAGCGCACTCCGCCGGCCGCCTGGATTACCGTGCGATTCAAATCGAGTACCAGAGCCGTAACGCCATCGGAGACGTTCGCGTCCGGATCACTTAGCAGTTCCGGCGCCCGCTCGTGCATGGCGTCCTGGACGGCGGCTGCGATGTTCAGCGCTTCATTCCGCCTACCCGCGACGTCTGAGAGCAGGAAGACCATGCGCGTGTCGCTGATCGGCAGGAAATCGTAATAGTCACCGCCGACACGCGATCCCTTGTAGCGGGCCGAGACGCTCAAGTCCGCGCGATCCGGCAGCACCGAGGGCCGGGGAATACGCAGATTCTGCTTAGGCGCTTCGCGCTCGAAGAAAAGCTTCATGGAAAACGGGTCCGGGCGGGGATGTCGAGAAAAATATCACAAACGTGCAGGAAGGCAAGTGGCCGGTAACGAGAACAAGCTAACTGCACGCCGCAAAGGACCTGCCAGCGTCAGAACCGGGGAGGCGCTTATTTTTTCGACTTCTTTGGCTTTGCTTTGCCCTTGCCCGTGAGTATCGCCATTCCCTCAATCTCGACCTTGGCGCCTGGCACAAGCAATCCCGCAACGACCACGACTGACATCGCCGGATAGTGCTTCCCCAGTTCTTCCCGATAGGCCTTGCCGATCTGCTTGGTGTTAGCGAGATAGGCGTCGCGATCGGTAATGAACCAGGTGAGCCGGACCAGATTCTCGGCTTTTCCCCCAGCAGCTTCGAGCGCCGTGAGGACGTTGGCGATGGCCTGACGCGATTGCTGGGTGAAGTCATCGGAGACCAGGCGCTCGGTGATTGGGTCCCAGCCGATTTGGCCTGCGATAGAAACGATCTTGCCCTGCGCCACGGCGGCGTTGGCGTATCCGCTCGGCAGCGGCCACTCTTTAGGATTCACCAGCTTTGGCAGTTTGCTCATTGAGTCTGCTTTCTTAGTTCGTAACGCTGCAGTTTGCCCGTCGCGGTGCGTGGCAGCGCGGCCACAAATTCAAGCGAACGCGGGTATTTGAAAGGCGCGATCTGTGATTTTACGAAATCCTGCAGATCTTTTTTGAGTTGCTCGCAAGGAGCGTACTCCGCGGAGGTCACAACAAACGCTTTCACCACCTGGCCGCGGTCGGGATCGGGCACGCCTACCACCGCGCATTCCTGTACCGAAGGGTGCTCGAGCAAGACGTTCTCAACTTCGATCCCTGCAATGTTGTAACCCGAACTGACGATCAAGTCATCAGTTCGCGCTTGAAACCAGAAATATCCATCTTGGTCCATGCGGAAGGAATCGCCGGTCAGGTTCCATCCGTTCCGCACGTACTTCGCCTGCTCGCGCGGACTGTCGAGATACTTGCATCCCGTGACCCCACGAACGGCGAGGCGGCCGACTTCGCCGGTAGCCGCATCGGTGCCATCGTCACGAACGATCTTCGCCTCGTAGCCGTGGATCGCCCTTCCCGTAGCCCCGGGCGTGATCTCCTCTTCAGGAGCGCTGATGAATATCTGCAGCATTTCAGTCGAACCGATGCCGTCTATGATCTTCAGTCCAGTAGCCTCTTGCCAGGCTTCGAAGGTCGACAAAGGCAGCGTCTCGCCAGCTGAGACACACTTACGCAAGCTCGTTACCCGATCTCGACTCAGTTGCTTGAGCATCGCGCGGTAAGCCGTGGGCGCGGTGAAACAAACGGTCGCTCGGTGCCGCCTAAGTCCTTCAAGCAGATGTCCCGGGCTGGCCTGCTCCAACAGCACGGTTGCGGCGCCGATGCGCATTGGGAATAGCACGAGCCCGCCCAGTCCATACGTGAATCCCAGGGGGGGAGACCCGATGAAGAGGTCGTCCGCATTCGCCCGCAGCACGTAGCGAGGGAAGCAGTCTGCCGCCGCGAGAACATCACGATGCGTGTGCATTGTGCCTTTGGGCTGACCGGTGCTGCCTGAAGTAAAGGCGAGCATTGCGATGTCCTCCCATGAGGTTTCGCAGTTCTTGAACACAGCGGGTTTGGTAGCCATAAGGGCCTCAAGGGAGTCAGGAGCCTCGGAGTTGAATAGAACGACTCTCGCGTTTCGGCGTGCAGATCCATCGGCGCGTTTGGCAAGCGCGTCCTCGCAATCGCCGGCATACCGGGCGTCACAAAGCGCCAGCGAAATCTCTCCCTTGTCAGCAACGGAAACGAGTTCGCGGCAGCGCAGTAGACACGGAGTCGTGACTGCGACTCCTCCCGCCTTGATCACACCGAACCAGCAGGCGACCAGCATGGGGTGGTTCGGGCCGCGTAGGAGTACGCGATTGCCAGGAATTAGGCCGCAGTCTTCGAGCAATACGAGCGCAATTCGATTGGTTGTTTCAAGCAGGCTCCGATAAGTCCAGGAGCCCAACTCGTGGATGAAAGCAGTGCGCTCTCCTAAATCGCGCTCAACCATCCGGTCGAGCAATTCCACAGCGCAGTTGAGGCGTTCGGGATACGAATACCCGGGCAGATCACGGAAGAAGGTAGGCAACTGCCCAAGTAGAGGCATGCGGTCCGCGCAGAAGGTGTCCACGTGCGCGGTGTATCGCGTGCCAGTCGTAGGTCGATTTGTTGTCTCGTTCTTCGACAAAGTCACAGGCTTACCTGTCTATCGCACCGTGGTTCGTGCCGAGTTTCGCGGCACGATTCGAAATGAGCCCGGCATCCCATGCCGGGTTGTACGTCGAGAATCAGAGCCCTGTAAGGGCGGCACGTTCCAGATGTGTCGCCCCTGCGGGGCTCAATTGAGAATCCAATCTCCCCGGCAGTTCCTGCCGGCTCATATCATGTCGTGCCGCGAGACGCGGCACGAATTCGCTGTGCTGCCGTTCAGTCTGTCAGCAAATTCTCGTTTACCAATGGACCATGTAGAAATTCCTCAGAGTTATCCATCTGTTGCCGCCTTGAGGACCTGACTCGCGATGATGAGTTTCTGGATCTCACTCGTGCCCTCGTAAATGCGCAGGGCGCGAATTTCGCGATAGAGCTGTTCGGTGACTGAGCCCGCAAGCACGCCTTGGCCGCCCAGAATCTGTACAGCTTCATCGATGACGTGCTGAGCAGATTCGGTTGCGTGCAGCTTGGCCATTGCCGCTTCGCGGGTTACAGGCTGCTTGAGCACGTCGTGCGTCCATGCGGCACGATAGACGAGCAGCGCTGAGGTATCGATGGCCAGGGCCATGTCGGCCAGTTTGGCTTGCGTGATCTGGAACTCGGAGAGAGTCTTTCCGAAGGCTCTTCGTTTCTTCGCCCAGCTTACAGCTTCGTCGAGTGCGCGTCGCGCAAACCCGAGTGCAGCTGCGCCCACCGTTGGGCGGAAAACGTCGAGAGTCGCAAGAGCGACCTTCAGTCCTTCGCCTTCCTTCCCGATGATCCCTGATGCTGGTACACGACAATCTTTGAACTCAAGGGTCCCAATGGGATGTGGCGCGATTACATCGAAGCGGTGGATGGCCAACCCTGGCGTCTTATCTTGAACCAACAGAGCTATATACGACTTCTCGCCGCCTTCGGGATATCGGCAGAAGACCACGTAAAAGTCTGCAAGACCAGCGTTGGAAATCCAGGTCTTGGTGCCGTTGATCACAAAGTGATCGTCGTCGCGGCGCGCCGTAGTCTGCATTGAGCGTACGTCGGAGCCGGCGTCTGGTTCCGAAATGGCAAACGCGGCGATCATCTCGCCTGCGGCGACCTTTGGCAAGTACTTCTTCTTTAGAGCATCAGAGCCGAATAAAGAGATCGGGCCCGATCCGAGTCCCTGCATAGCAAACGCGAAGTCTGCGAGGCCGGAGGGATAAGCGAGCGATTCGCGTATCAGGCAGATACTGCGCACATCCAGAGGTTCTTCGTGTCCAAACGGCGCTGGAACGGCGTGCTTCCGCACGCTATCCCCGAACGCACGCACAAACATGCGACAGCGCTCATCCGGACTCTCTCCGGCGCGGTCTTCACTCAGATCGACATTGCTTTGAATCAATGTCTGTACTTCGCGAGCGAGTTTCCGATGCTTCTCGTCAAAGAATGGCCAAGTGAGAAAGGTGCGGTCGGGCATTAGTTGCCCTCGAATTTCGGAGTCTGCTTCGCAGCGAAGGCGCGATAGGCGCGTGCGAAGTCTTCGGTCTCCATACAAGCGGCCTGAGCCTGAGCTTCGTTCTCGATGGCGTCGTCGATGCTCATATCCCACTCTTGGTGGAGACAACGCTTCGTGGTTGCATGAGCGACAGTAGGACCATCGGCGAGATCGCGCGCAAACTGTGTGGCTTCTGGCAGCAACTTATCCGGAGCGAGCAGACGATTGTAGAAGCCCCAGCGCTCGGCTTCATCGGCGGTCATGAAGCGTCCGGTGTACAGCAGTTCGGCGGCACGCCCATGCCCGATGATGCGGGGCAGGATCGCACAGGCACCCATGTCGGCTCCGCTGAGGCCGACTTTCACGAACAAGAAAGCAACTCGGCTGCGCGGAGTACCAAATCGGATATCGCTTGCCATGGCGATGATGGCGCCGGCTCCTGCGCATACACCGTCAATGGCGGCGACGATTGGTTGCGGGCAATCGCGCATTGCTTTGACTAGTTCGCCACTCATGCGGGTAAAAGTCAGCAGCCGGTCTGCCTGCTTTTTCTCTCTTATCTCAACCAGTGGCCCGATGATCTCGTGAACATCTCCGCCGGAGCAGAAGTTGTCGCCGGCACCAGTGATGACGATGGTTTTGATTGCAGGGATGTGATTCAGCGTGTGAAACGTTTCAATGAGTTCGTTGTATGACTCGAAGGTAAGTGGGTTTTTGCGTTCGGGACGGTTCAGGGTGATAGTCGCGACCCTGTCGTCGACTCGCCAGAGAAAGTGCTTTGGCTGAATATCCGAAATGGGAAGGTCAGGCATCGATCCGAGTTACGTGGTGACGGATAGAACCACTTGCTACATCACTTCTCCGCCAGCTACTGCGATCGCCTGCCCAGTGATCGCTGAAGCGCCGGGCGAGCAGAGCCATGCTACTGCATCCGCTACTTCCTCGGGCTTTACCACTCGTCCTTGCGGATTTGGACGCGTGAGCATTGCGCGCGCTTCCTCGGGAGATTTGCCCAGCGAAGTCACGAGCTCCTGCACAGCGCGATCGAACATCTCAGTTTCCGTGTAACCCGGGCAAACGGCATTAATCGTTACTCCCGATTTGGCATATTCCAGCGCAAGGGAACGCGTGAAGCCGATGAGTCCATGCTTGGCCGCGCAATATGCTGCGATCTTCGGATATCCCTTCAGCCCTGCGGTCGACGCGATGTTCACCACGCGTCCTTCGCCTGCGCCTGCCATAGCAGGCAACACCTGCTGAGTGCAGTAGAAGGCGCTGCTGAGGTTGGCGTCGATCATGTTCTGCCAGTGGTCCGGATCGATATCGGCAAATCCTCGTGCCCGCGCCTGGCCCGCGTTGTTCACCAGGATGTACACGCAACCCAGCGGTGCAGTGGCGGCAGTAAAGGCTCGCTGTACCGAAGACAGGTCTGTGACATCGACGTGATGAGTCTCCACGCGCGAGTCGAATTGGTTTCTGATCGCCTCGGCGGTGTCATGAAGGCGATCCATGTCGCGGCCCATCAATGAAAGGTCAGCGCCGAGTTCGGCGAGCGCACGGGCAACGGCAGCTCCGATTCCGCGACCGCCGCCGGTAACGATCGCGTGGCGGCCGCGCAGGCAGGCATCGCGCCTCAAGCTTTGCTTTCCTTAGCTCGCTGCACGGCGCGTTCGAGCTGTTGTTTGCCGGTCAGATATTGCTGTGGCCAGTGTTGATCGGCGTAGCCGAGCTGCGCCGCGGCGTGCAGCGTCCAGTTGGGATCGACAAGGTGAGGCCTTGCCAGTGCGCAGAGATCCGCGCGCCCGGCGGCGATAATCGCGTTCACCTGATCGGCCTCCGTGATGTTGCCGACTGCAATTGTGGGGATGCCGGCTTCATTGCGAATGCGCTCGCTGTAGGGCGTTTGGTACATGCGTCCATATTGGGGACGGGCATCGACTGACGTCTGCCCGGTAGAAACGTGAATGATATCAGCGCCGGCGCGATGGAAGGCGCGCGCGATCTCCACGGCCTCGGGACCTTCGACACCTCCCGGCGCCCAATCGGTCGCGGAGATGCGTACTGACATCGGCTTGCCTGCCGGCCACACCGAGCGCATGGCTCTGAATACTTCGAGGGGAAAGCGCGGACGGTTCTCGAGCGAACCGCCGTATTCATCGGTGCGGCGATTGGCCAGCGGAGTGATAAAGCTCGAAAGCAGATATCCGTGCGCGCAATGGAGTTCAAGCATGTCGAATCCAGCTGCGGCGCCCATGCGCGCCGCGCGGACGAAATCGCTGAGAACCTTGTCCATGTCAGCGCGGGTCATCTGGCGAGGAGTGTGCATCGATTGGGAATACGGAATCGCCGATGGCGCAATCACCTCCCAATTGCCGGATTCGAGCGGCTCATCCATACCCTCCCACGCAAGTTTTGTCGAGCCTTTGCGGCCTGAGTGACCAAGCTGCAACGCGATCTTGGCCCGGCTGTTGTTATGCACAAAGTCCACAATCTTCCGCCACGCTGACTCGTGCTCGGGGCTGTACATTCCAGTGCAGCCAAGACTGATCCGCGCCTCGGGCGAGATGCAGGTCATCTCCGTGATGATCAACCCCGCGCCTCCGAGCGCTCGTGCCCCCAGATGCACGAGATGAAAGTCGGTCGGAGTGCCGTCTACAGCGCTGTACATGTCCATGGGCGAGACAACCACGCGATTGACGACCGTCATATCGCGCAAGGTGAATGGAGTGAACATCGGCGGAATAGCACGTTCGGTCTGCTTACCGGAGGCCCGGCGGGCGAACCAGCGCTCGAGATTATAAAGATACTTCTGATCACGAATGCGCAGGTTCTCATGGCTCACACGCTGGCTGCGGGTCAGCAAACTGTAGGTAAATTGTTCAGGATCTAGATTGACATATCGCCGGACGTTCTCGAACCATTCCATGGAATTGCGGGCGGCATTTTGCAGGCGCAAGGCTTCGGTCTTGCGTTCCTCTTCATAGCGCTCAAGCGCGACGGTTGTTGACTCCTGGGAACTCAGCGCGTCCGAAAGAGAGATCGCATCTTCCATAGCCAACTTCGTCCCCGAGCCGATGGAGAAGTGCGCGGTGTGTGCGGCATCGCCGAGTAGAACGATGTTGTTATGGAACCAATGCTCGTTGCGCACACGAAGAAAACTCGTCCAGGGCGCTTGCGCCTGGTGTGTCGCGTTGAATAGTAAAGGATGGCCGTCAAGCCACGCAGCAAACATTGCCTCGCAGGCCGCGATGGTTTGGCCGGCGTCCATCCGATCGAATCCCGCGTTTCGCCACGAGAGCTCGTCGCATTCGACGATGAAAGTTGAGTAATTATCGTCAAAGCGGTAGCAGTGTGCCTGGAAGATTCCGTGCTGGTTCTGAACGAAGTAGAAGGTAAAAGCTTTGAACTTGTAGGTCGTGCCTAACCAGATGAACTTCGCAGGACGCAGTTCCAATTCGGGCTGAAAGTGCTCGGCGTACTTGCGGCGAATGGCACTGTTGATGCCCTCAGCAACAACGACCAGGTCGTAGGATTCCCTATTCGGCTTTGAGTCCCCTGGCTTCTTCGTAGAGACACAGCAGGCCGCATCTCTACCATCCTGCTCGCTGATATCGCTGACATCACAGACTTCGGTGTTGAAACGCAGCTCGACCTTTAACTCGCGGCAACGCTCTTGCAGGATGTTCAGCAGCTTTTTGCGGGCGATTCCGCTGAAGCCGTGTCCGCCAGACGTAATGCGAGCGCCTTTGAAATGAACATCGATGTCGTCCCAGTAAGCAAAGTTATCGAAGATTTGCCGATAGGTGGCCGAGTCGGCGGCACGAAAATTCTCCAACGTCTGGTCAGAAAAGACGACGCCCCAGCCGAAGGTGCTGTCGGGCGCATTGCGCTCGAAGACCGTCACCTGATGTTGCGGATTCGCCTTCTTCATCAGAAGGGAGAAATAGAGTCCCCCCGGGCCGCCACCAGCTACGGCAATACGCAGCGGACGGTTGTCGGAAGTCAGCATTCAAGACCTTGAAGATGGCCTTCGGCAATCTGCATTTCGGCGTTCGGCTGAATCGGGTTTCAGGGTATCACCATCATGATTTTCAAGGGCTTGCGAGCGCGAAGGCTCAGAACATTCATGGCTCGAACCCAACAGTTCTTGGTCCAAAGTAACTGGGGGACGTGGACCAAAGTGACCCTCGTCAGGGGTCTATTCTCACGAATGCTGACTTACCATGGACCCAGCCGCTTGTCTGGTTTTTCAAGTTTGAATGACCGTGCTGCGCACGGGCAAGGAGAACTTATGCACTACCAAAAAGACGCAGACTCCGTGAAGCACGAATTTGAGGCGGTTTCAACGGCCAGCCGCAGTCTGAATGTGAAACTGATTACGATGATCCTGGGCGCCGCATACATCGTCGGCTCCGGATACTTCGCCTACGAGCTCGGCTCGCGGGTCGAAAAGGCCGAAGAATCGCAGAAGACTCTCGTCGAGAGCGTTGAGCTGCGCAATAAGGCCCTGATCGACCAGATGGGCACAACCGAAGCCACTCTGAAGCAGTCGACAAACGATCTGCAAACGAGGATTGGAAAGACGCAGCGTGAGATCAATGCGCGTTCTGCTGAGCTTCGCAAGCAGGTGAACGAAACCGAGCGGCAGCTCAAGAAAAGCCAGGAGTTGCTGTCGTCGATGTCCGGCGACTTGGGTGGAGTCAAGCGAGACCTCTCGGGCGCGAGGGGCGACATCTTGTCAACCCGCAACGACCTGGAAGCTACGAAGAAGCGCCTCGAGACGACGATCGGCGACCTCGGAATGCAGAGCGGCCTGATCGCTCACACGCGCGAGGATCTGGAAGTCCTGATGCGCAAGGGCGAGCGCAACTATTACGAGTTCACACTCACCAGGAGTAAGCGTCCGACGCCAGTGGGCACCATCAGCCTGCAGCTAAAGAAGGTGAACTCCAAGAAGGGCAACTTCACGATGAACGTTCTTGCCGACGATCACGTGATCGAGAAGAAGGACCGAAACGTCGCCGAGCCGCTGCAGTTCTATACCGGACGCGACCACATGCTGTACGAGGTGGTGGTGTTCACGGCCCAGAAGAAGTCGGTATCGGGCTACCTAAGCACCCCGAAGAACGCGCCTCAACCGGGCGTGATCCGGGAGCAGTCAGGCTCCTAACCTAAGCTGAAAACCGGAGAGCCGCCCCGTCCCGGGCGGCTCTCCTGTTTAGCGACTTGGTTAGGCCGGAATGCTCGGCCGGAGAACCGAGTAACCGTAACGATTCTTCACGCGTGACTCACAACTTGTGCATGGTTTCCGTGTCGAATCAGGTTATATTTGAGCAGCTTCTTCTCTGAATTTTCATCAATATGTCGAGGGCTTTCCCCAGCCTGAAGGGTGAACTATGGAATACGAGCAAGACACTGTTGCAGAAGATAGCAACAACGTATTTAGGAAAGTAGTAATCGCTGTAATCGTGCTGTACGTGCTTGGCTCAGCTTACATGCTTTATAGCCTCGGCTCACGCCTCAACAAGGTCGAAGCGGACCAAAAGGCAGCCATCCAGAGCGTGGAGCAAAGCAACAAGGTTCTGATGGATCGACTGGGGCTCACTGAAAGCAGCCTGAAACAGTCGACCGAAGTGCTGCAATCGAAGCTCACGCGGGCGCAGCGCGAAGCCGCCGCGCATGATGCAGCCCTGCTCAAGCAGCAACAGCAGACTGCCCAACAGCTGCAACAGAGTCAGCAGCAGTTGTCGTCGGTCTCAACCGATCTGGGCGGCGTTAAGACGGATCTGAGCGGCGCGAAGACCGACCTCACCGCCACGCGGAGCGATCTCGACGCCACGAAAAAGAGGCTCGAAAGCACGATCGGCGATCTCGGTGTGCAGAGCGGGCTCATCGCGCACACACGTGACGATCTCGAAGTCCTGAAGCACAAGGGTGACCGCAACATCTACGAATTCACGCTGAATAAGAGCACGAAGCGCCCGACCCCGGTAGGAACGGTGAGCCTCCAACTGAGAAAAGTGGATGCCAAGAAGGGCAAGTTCACACTCAACGTAGTGGCTGACGACCGCACGATCGAAAAGAAGGATAAGAATGTGGCCGAACCGCTGCAGTTCTACACCGGTCGTGACCACATGTTGTACGAGGTGGTTGTGTTCTCAGCCGACAAGAATTCGATTTCTGGATACCTAAGCACGCCCAAAGGCGCGCCGCAGCCTGGAGTAATCGCCCAGTAAGGGAAGGCAGGTACAAACAAACGTGGTTCCGGCCCAGCCGGAACCACGTTTTACTTTGTTGCTATTTCACTTCCACCAACATCAGTCTCTGCAATCCCTTCTTTCCCATTGCGTCATTGAATGCCGGTAATTCCTTTGAATAGAAATCGTTGAACTCGGACTGAGCTTTCTCTAGCTGTCCGTGCAACAAGTTATAGACTTCGGTTTCCGATCGCGTGGGCGCGAAGTCAGGATTGCCCGCCACGTCTGCTCCACCGCTGCCCACTTCCGCTCCGAGCCAGACGAATTTCAAATAGAGCTGCAGCGGCCCGCGAAACGACTTCAGATCGCCCTCTGTCACGGTTCTCTGCAGGAGTTGGTCTTCTATCGCGAGAGCCTTGTCGTCGAGACTCTTGGTTGAGTCAGAGAGCGCCTTGTCAGCATTGGCTGCTTTCAGCATCTTCTGCAGGTCTTCGAGTTGCTTTCGTGTCCACTCCATCTGGTTGATCATGCGCACCGAAGCGTTTGCGTCGCTGTAGATCGCCATTGATAGCTTGCTTGCGGCTTCCACGTCGGCGTCGCTGCCGGTGGTGTTCGGGTCCTTGAGGACGGTCAGCTTCTGCGTAAGAGTTTGGCCATCTGCTACCAGTTTCGCTGTATAAGTGCCCGGCCCGACAAGAGGACCGATCGTCGGTTCCCCGCTCGCGCTGTGCATCACCGACTCCGATTGGCTGCGCCCGACGCCGTAGTAGTAAACCGGGCGCGATTCCTTGCCCACGAATCGTTTCTCCTCCCAGACATGCGGATTGCCAGCCGGGGCCGTGCGCAGCGCAACATCGCTGATTGCGGGATAGCGCAAATCCCACCATGCTCGATTAATGCCCGCTAGATTCGCAGCCTTGAGCGTACGAATGGTCTTGCCATCGGCACCTTCGATCGTTATCTCAATCTTCTTTGCCGGCTGCTTGAGGAAGTAGTTGATCGAGGCGCCGTAAGGCGGATTTTCGCCTTCCACTCCTTCGGCCATTTCGCGATGGAAGGTCTCGCGAAAGCGATACGCGGGACGCGGTGCGAACAAGTGCACGGATGCGTTGCGCGCGCTGTCGTCGAATTGCTCGAGCGGCGTGAGATCGTCGAGGATCCAGAAGCCGCGTCCGTACGTGCCGACTACGAGATCCTTGAAGTGTTCCTGGACTGTAATCCAGTGCACAGGAGCGTGCGGCAAGTTGCTCTGTAACGGTTGCCAGTGATCGCCGTCGTCGAAGGAAACGTAGAGCGCATTTTCAGTTCCGGCGTATAACAATCCGCGGCGCACTGGATCTTCCTGAATGGCTTCCGTGTAGCTGAGTGGTGACTTCGGGATGCCGTTCACGATCAGCCTCCACGTCTTGCCGTAGTCCGAAGTCTTGTAAAGATATGGATCGCGAATGTTGACCTGGTGTCCATCGACGGCTATGTAACAGGTACCCGGGTCGTGCTTCGAGGGAATCACTGCATCGACGGTCATCTTCGGCGGCATGCCTTTCGGTGTCACGTTGGTCCAGTGTGAGCCGCCGTCACGCGTCACCTGCACTACGCCATCGTTGGTGCCGGCCCAGATTTGTCCTTTCTCAACAGGGGATTCGGCGAGCGAGAAAACAACGCCTGCGTATTCGACGCTAAGATTGTCTACCGTGAGCCCGCCCGAGTCGCCATGCATGCTCGGGTCGTTGAGTGTCACATCGGGACTGATCGTCTGCCACGTTTGCCCGCCGTCTGACGTCTTATGCACAAACTGGCTCCCGACGTACACCGTGTTGTGATCGTGCGGCGAGATCGCGATGGGATACGTCCAGTTCATCCGTATCTTCACTTGGCCGGCATTGGCGCCCATAGTGCGATCGGGCCACACGCTCACCGAGTGAGCATGCCCAGTGCGCAGATCGAAGCGCTCGGTAACACCTGCGTAGCATCCCGCCCAGACGATGTTCGGATCTACAGGGTCAGGCGTGTTCCAACCCGTCTCGCATCCACCGCTGGTTGTCCAGTCAGCAGCGGGGATACTGTTCGAGCCGAGATCATTGCTGGGCCCGCGCATTGAGGGCCCATCCTGCGTCTGGCCAAACACGTAATAAGGAATTCTCGTGTCGGTAGCGGCGTGATAGATCTGCGCGATTGGCAGCCGAACCAAGGTCCACTCTTTACCGCGGACAGTGGAGATCATCACGCCGCCATCGTTGCCGATCATCATGCGGTTGGGATTCTGCGGGTCCGACCACATGTCGTGATTGTCGCCACCCCAACGCACGAGGTCCGCGGTTTGGCCGCCGTCATAAGTGACCCCCATGCTGTTCGAGGGAAAGTAAATTTCGTTTTCATTATCCGGCATCACCAGCATGCGCGTGTAGTAATGCGGACGCTCATTGAGCAGGCGACTGTTGTTCGCGAGCTTCCAATTGTCGCCGCCATCGTCACTGCGCCAGAAGGAGCCACGCTGCCCCGTCTCGATCAGCGCATACACACGATTGGAATCGTTAGGCGCAACCGCAACGGCGATCTTCCCCAGCGGCGAATCAGGCAGACCGTGCGCCGTGATTCGCTTCCACGTGTTACCGCCGTCATGGGTGACAAACACTCCGCTGCCCGGACCACCACTGTTTCGGCCCCAAGTTTTGATATCGATCTGCCAGGTTCCGGCGAACAGAGTGTTGGAGTCCTTCGAATCCATCGATAGATCCGAGGCGCCGGTGTTCTCGTCGACGAAGAGCACGCGCTCCCAGTTCTTGCCGCCGTCTTTTGTGCGGTAGACGCCGCGCTCAGCCTGAGGTCCATAACAAGTACCGAGAGCAGCGACGAAGACCACTTCGGGATTGTGCGGATCGATGATGACGCGCCCAATACGCCCAGTAGCGTCGAGCCCCATATGCTGCCACGTCTTGCCGCCGTCAGTGGACTTATACACACCGTTGCCGATCGAGACATTGCTGCGGATGAAGGTCTCGCCGGTACCTACCCAAACGATGCTGTGATTCGAAGGGGCAATCGCGATCGAACCGATCGACTGCACCGGTTGCTTGTCGAATACGGGATGCCAATTGAATCCGGCATCCGACGACTTCCATACACCCCCTGAAGCAGCGCCAGCGTAGTAGACATTCGAATTGCCTGGCTCTCCCACTACAGCGCTAACACGATTGCCTGGAGGTCCAATAAAGCGATATTGCAAATGCGCAAACGGAGATTGCGGCTCGGCACCCGCAGCGTTGATCGGGGAGGCGGCAGATTCTGGCCCGGTGGCCGCATGACTCTCCGGCCCAGCTCCGGCTTTCTTGCTCTCCTGCTTTGAAGAGGTCGCCGCTTTCTTCTGCTGCGCTGCTGTGGATTGGGAACTGAAGATGAATGTGATCAGAAGACAACTGAGAACAGCGAAACAACGGGAAGCCAGCTTCGTAGCCAATCTTCACCTCGTCGCGAGAATGTGGGACGAAATAATTCCTGCAAATACTATCGCGTGGCTTTGGAGACTGTCGATTGCCGCCAACCCGTGGCTCTTCGATGTATCGGGCAAGCCTGATGTGCCAGTGAATGTTCTGATCCAAGAAAAGTGTTTTGGGACAAAGCGACGAGTTACTCGTATCTGCATACGAACTACGGCTACGAAAACACGTACCTTTACATACACCAATACCAAAAATCAGATTGTCGATAGCTGCTGCTCGGCCTCTCGAACCAATAAAACTTCATCGGATCACTAGCAAAATCAACTCATCACTTATTTCTGGTTAACGGTCCCATATTGGGATGAGTTGCATCTCTTTTGTCCCAGTGGAGACAGGACTGCAAAGAGCAGACGTTTCAATCTTTCAGGAGGAAGTATGTTCGTCAATCTTGTCCGTCGGCTGCTGGGATTAGCGATACTCGTCGCTGCTCTTGCAGGAAGCTCAGTAGCAGACGAAGTTTATGCCCGCATTCGCGGTTTAGTTACCGACCAAACCGGCGCTGCGGTCGCCGGAGCCACTGTGACAGCTCGCAATGTTGCTACCGGCGCGGAAAAAACCACGGTGAGCCAGAGCAATGGAAGTTACGAATTCTTGAATCTTCCAGTCGGCTCTTACACCGTCAAGGCAACTGCGACAGGTTTTAAGACCTATCAGAGCACTCAAATTCCGCTGGCTGTGAACCAGATCTACAACCTGCCAGTGCAGATGGCGATTGGTGCAGTTGCCGAGACCGTTGAAGTGTCTGCTGACACCATCCAGGTCGAAACCACAAGCAACCAGATTCAACAGGTGATCGGCCAAAAGCAAATCGTTGACTTGCCCTTGATCAACCGCAACTGGACGTCATTGGAGCAGGTCATCCCCGGCGTAGTAGCCGCTTCGGACCGTTTTGGAACATTTGCCGTGAACGGCAGCCAATCCACTCAGAGCAGCTTCCTGATCAACGGTGTCGACGCGAACGACCTTCCGTTGAACACGCCTCTTATTATTCCCAGCCCAGACGCGCTGGGTGAGTTCAACCTCATCACCAATACCATCAATCCCGAGTATGGTCGCAACTCCGGCGGCATTGTGAATACGGTTATCAAGAACGGAACCAACGGGTTCCACGGAGATGCCTTCGAGTTTTATCGCGACACATTCCTGAACACGCACAACTTTTTTCAGAAGACCGCTCCACAGTTTCACCAGAATCTCTTCGGAGGAACGCTGGGCGGCCCCATCATTAAAGACAAGACGTTTTTCTTCATCTCTTATCAGGGCAACCGCAACAGGCAGCCTGAACCCGGCAGCGTGAACTCCGTAACCGTCTTCACGACGCCACAGCGTACGGGCGATTTCTCAGCTGCTGCGAAGACTCCCGGCGCCTGTCCATTCGGAACCAAGGTCTCTCCGTTTGCGCTTACCGGAGAGAGCGGAGCGGTGTTTCCCGCGGGCACGCCATACTGCACGATTTTCCCGACAGGGCACATTCCAACTTCAGACTTCAATTCGATTTCTGCGAATCTCCTGAAGACGTTCGTGCCCGCGGCGAACTTTGGCGCGAATCAGTTTTCTTTTAATCCAACACGGTTTGCTGTTCAGGATCAGGGAATCGCCCGCATTGACCATACGTTCGGTCCATCCGATCAGATATGGGGTGTGGCGTTCTTCAACCACGCACCTAACTCAGAGGATCTTCCTTTTACTGGAGCCACGCTGCCTGGGTTTGGCGATACCAACAAAAGCGACTCCAAGCAGTTCATCGTAGATTGGAATCACACTTTCAACCCGAACACGCTTAACGAATTTCGTCTTGGCTTCACGCGCCTGAACTTCGTATCAACATTTCCCCAGAACCCGGTCGCTCCATCGACACTTGGGTTTGCAGTCAATCCGCAGTTAACTTCTGGTCAAGGAATTCCGCGAATCACCGTTACGGGTCTTTTCAATTTGGGATTCAGCAGCAATGGACCTCAGCCCAGGATTGATCAAACCTATGAGATTACTGACAACTTCTCGAAGGTGATCGGAAATCATTCCCTCAAATTTGGATTTGATGGCCGCCGCTTCGATGTCAACAATCCATTTTCTTCACGGAATAATGGCCAATTCACTTTCAACTCGTCCGCTTTCAACAGCACGGGAATTGCTGGAGCGGATTTTCTGCTCGGTATTCCGTCGAGTTATAACCAGACTGCCGGCGGACTGATTCTCGCTCGGGCTTATGAGAGCTACTCCTATGCACAGGATAGCTGGAAGGTTCGTCCGAATTTGATCGTAAATTACGGCGCAGGGTGGCAAATCGACACGCCTCTCGACAACAATCAGTTCAACGGACTCGCCATTAACTGCTTCCGCCCGGGTGAGCAATCGAAGGTATTTCCGACGGCCCCTTTGGGACTCGTTTACCCAGGAGATCCAACCTGCAATCGCGCCGGCGGATATGAGACCAAGTGGGGCCACATCGGGCCACGAGCGGGATTTGTGTATGCGCCGAACCTCGGCTTCTTGTCGGGAGAAGGGGGAAACAAGCTCTCGATTCGCGCGGGATGGGGCTTGTACTTCAACCGCACAGAAGAAGAGGGAGCGCTGCAGAACCTTGGAGCGCCGCCGTTCGGCCTCTCGTCGGCAGGCGCTGCAGATGTGGGCGGACATCCCAGCTTCGCGAATCCGTTCCAGGACATCTCCGGTAACGCCGCGAAGAGCGTAACGAACAAGTTCCCCTTTGTTGCCCCGGCTCCCGGGACTCCGTTCGATTTCACGAATGTGGAACCTTTCTCTATCAACGTCATCGATCAGAAGTTAAGCGCTCCGTACGCGATGAACTATAACTTGGTCATTCAGCGTGAGCTGCCGGCCAATATGGTTCTCAGCCTCGGGTACATCGGATCACAGGCCCGACATCTTCTGCGCAGCTACGACGCGAACTCGGTTACCTTGGCAGGCGCGCAGCAATGCGCAGCGAATCCAACTTGTGCCAATGATCCGTCCTTCAAGTCCGCGTTCCCGAACCTTTCCCCCTTCCCTGGAGACATCTACGAAGGCTTGGGAATTCAGGCTACAACTGGAAAATCGGGCTATAACTCGTTTCAGACAAGCCTGAATAAAGGCTTCACGCACGGCTTGTCCTTCCTGCTCAGCTATACCTGGAGCCATTCGATTGACGATGGCTCCGGCCTCGAGGACAGCGGCTTTAACCTGCGCGGCACGAATGTTCTAATTCCTGGCCTCAACGTGGGGGATTCGTCCTTCGACGCGCGGCACCGATTTGTAGCGAGTTATAGCTACCTGCTTCCCAATCTGCATAACAGCTTTAACTGGCTGCCCTCCATGGCCTTCGGCGGCTGGCAGCTCACGGGAATCACGACACTACAAACTGGATTCCCGATAAACCTCGGTGATACCGGGCTCACGTCGCTGACCTGTGATGCCAATACCTTCTACGCGTGCCCTGACTCGCCAAATCAAATTGGTCCGCTGCACCATCTTGATATCAGGACTTCGAGCATTGGTGGCGTCAATAACTTCTTCTTTGATCCATCAGCGTTCGCCGTGGCAGCTCCGGGAACGTTCGGTAACGTCCGGCGAAACTCGATTCATGGACCAGGATTGAACAACACCGATTTTGCTATCCTCAAGAACACGCCGATTGGCGGGAGCGATTCTCCTCGTTACGTCCAGCTGCGTCTTGAGGCCTTCAACCTCTTCAATCACACTCAGTTCTGCACAAACACCAGTTGCGTGGACGGCGATATCCAGGATGCAGGAGCTGGCGGAACCTTCGGTAAGATCAGCGCTGCTCAGCCTGGACGTCTGGTGCAATTGGGAGCGAAGATTTACTTCTGATTCCTAGCTCGCGGTAATAATCTAGCTGATGGGGGAGAGCGATCTCCCTCATGTTTTTTCCCGCAAGTTTTTCTGGCGCTATTACCACGCAGCGACCCAGGACGCCAACTGCTCCGGATCGGCAATAGTTCCACGGAGCATTCCTTCCAGCATTGCGTGCAAGATCAAGCTGTTCTCAGGTTGGTCGATGCTGATTCTCTGAGTCTGTTCTGGAAAGTGCACCATGAGTACGGGCCTGTTGTCGAAGAAACTGTTCGATGCTCGCTCGTCCTCCTGCGTCCAGATGGCGGAGTTCTTCCACATCGGTACTCGCCAGGAGTGATCGGAGCACACCACAACCGTCGTCCTCGCCGCCGGAGTGGTCGATGAGACTGCTTCAAGTAGCTGCCCAAGGTAGTGGTCCGCGAGTGCTAGGTTGTCCAGGTAGGATCCACCTTTCCTAAATTGATGCGTGCTTCGGTCGTACACTCCGGGCGGGTGAGGAACTGCAAGGTGGAGGAACACAAAGCCGATTTGTTCGTCGCGTATCAGCGCGAGGGCCGGAGCTATTAAATCTCGAGCGTCGCGGAGATGGAACTCAGTCGCGCTGGGATCGGCTGAGGGTTGATGTCGAAACCGCCGGATCGAGTTCGCAACCGGGGCCAGCGCATTCTGCAGCGGCGATCTCTGGGCGGACATGTGGGAGTAGAGATAAGACGGAGTGAACTGGTCGGGAAGCCAGTCGCACGAGTCCAGTACCGTCGACAGCAAACGGCAGTAAGGATTCGACCAGCCAGCGACTCCGGTAGTCCAGCCATTGCGCTGCGCCTCGGCGAAGATGGTCTGCTGAGGATCAAGTTGCTGCAAATGCGAAGATTCTTCAAGCTGGATAAGCGCGCTGCCATCCAACGTGCTACGCAAGTTTCGAATCTGCCTGCCAATCAGCAATGAGGGCACAACTCGTGCTGTGTAGTAGCCCACGGGGCCGAGCTGTGAAAACGAAGTGCTCCTGTCGCGAAGCCAATCGAAATTAGGAAGGCGTAAGGAGGAATTCCGGGATTCAAACGTCTGGGCGTACGACAGTTCATCGAAGAGGATCCACACGATCCGTCGGAGTGGGATGTTGGTACCGGTTGGTTTCCGGAAGGCAAGTTGGTCGCTGCTCTGCCGATGAAGCGCTATGAACAGCAATTGCGGAATGATCCAAATGGCACAGAGTCCGATGAGTGCCAATGCCAATCGAAACCCACGCACCAGAACTTTGTACTTGAGGGGACTCCAATATCTCGTCAGGCATACCGGCAGCACCATGCCTCCGGCGAGTACGGCGGAATTGGGAGTAAGTCTGTGAACTTCGGCAAGCTTAGCGATGGAACTCACCGCAGCGCTGATGGCAACGAACATCAGTGCTACCCAAACATAACGACCGTTTGTGTCTCCATCTCCACGTGAAGCAAGCGTGATCACGAGCGTGGAGATGGCTGCCAGAGCCACGACATCAATGAGGATTCCCGAAGTGACACTTGTGACCGGCAATACTGAGAAATAAATGGCAACGTGATTCGGAGAAACCTGCGGCCAGATGTAAGACAGCAAGACAAGAATGGCGATACCGCATCCTTCCAGAAGGTATTTCACCTTCATTGTCAGCGGTTCCGTCGAAGTAAAAACAGGATGCGGCCGTTGCTAAGCAGCTTGCGGGAAATCAGCACAAACTCCTGAGAGAAGCTGCGCAGAAATACGTGTTCATCGAGCCCGGCATAAAGATGCTCGCGTTCACGGCACAGTTCGCGAAAGCGGACGTCTGTCGCCGGTATCCACTCCACCACCGCCCAGCGGGTCGTGAGTTCCGCAGTAAGCCGCGCGATCTCCTCAATCGGAATTTGATCTGTGAGCAGTAGGTGATGAATAACGCCGAGCATCAAGACGCAGTCAAAGCGTCCGCGAGCGCGTTCCAACAGCGACCTCGACTCCGCATTGCGCCACCCGAGCGCTGGAGTTGGCCGGGCAACGTCGGCGACCACGGGCAAGATAGGCAAGTGGTCCGCCGCCGCTAGTCGCCAGTTCGATTCGGAAGCGGCAACATCTGTGTCCCAGGAGACAACCTGCGCTCCAGCCCGTGCCGCGAGCCGAGAGTACTCTCCCGTATTGGATCCGATATCCAGGACGTGACCTGGCCTGGCCGTTTCCAGGACACGCTCTACAAACTCGCGCTTATGTGCCCGGTCTTCGACTGTGTAGTGATCGGCAACCTGCTCATATCGGCTCCAATTCGATTCTGAGGACGGTGGAGCGAGCTTGTGTAAATGCGTTCGTAGCTGTTTGATCTTCTGGCTTTGCACCGACAGTGCGATGTCGGAACGTAGCCTGATTTTCCGAGATGACCGCAGGCCCTTCCTCCGTTCCAAAAGGTGCGGCAGGGTTACTTGTGAAAAGATAGGCGTGCGAAAACGCGACCGTGCTGAAAGATGCGGGTATAGCTCGCCCGGCTCATAACCATCGCGATGCACCAAGCTCAAGGCCAAGGGCCAGCCCAGGTACTTGAACGCCGCGAGTGGAAGCAGGAACGTACGGACAAACTGTCCATACGCTAACCACAAAGGATCCTCGAGATCGCGAGGCTCGGTCGAGAGCACGTCTACAAAAACGGGACTGCTTCCGCGAAAGAGCACATTCAATGGCGATGCATCTTTCAACACGCGTCCCAGTGACAGTTGCTGTTCGGCGAAGTCGAGCGTTAGTTCGCCGGCGCTGATCCATTGACCGGGCGTCCACTCCCACGGATATGTTGGGAAGAACACCCGTTCGTGTTCAAGCTCCAGTTCTTCGCCGGGCGCTCCCCTCAAGACGCGCGTCTCAACCAATCTGCCACCAGCAACCCAGGACTTGGCTACTTCGGAACGGAGGAATCTCAGACAGTCTTCTGCGAACTCCCGCCTCACAGTTCGCAGAACGCGGTCTCCAGAAATTCTTAGCGAGCCGGCGGGATCACGAAACGTCGCGGTGGAGTGCGACGTCAACGACGTCATTTTTCTTCTCTTATGGGCACAGCGGATTCTCGAGCCGATGTCGAGTCACCCTCTACAGCTACAGCGAAACCAAACATCCGCTTCAGTCGGTGACGAACGAGGAACGCTGCGCCCGCGAGCATGCTGCCGACGATCTGAAGCAACAGGTAACCAGAACCTGGATCAACATAAGCGTACGCCGGCTTTTCGAAAGCACAGAGAATCGCTGCAATTTGCAGAATCCCCACGACAACATAGAGAAGTCGAAGCAAGTGGCGAGCGCTCATGATGCTCATCGACTCAAGCTTAGTAACCTGTGAGGCAGGTAAACCTTAAGAAATGTGTCACTTGGTAAGTAACTGTGGCGGGACGGAGCGCCCAAAATGGAACGCCTACACCGATCCTGGTGCCCGTCCGCGTATTCGCCGCGATGCCAGCAAACTGAACCACTGCAGACTCTTAGGGATTCCGTCGAAACCAAACCGCGAAGGCGCCGAACCGACGCCCTTCGCATGCAGCTTAGTTTGCGATAGTCTCTCTGCGACCGAAACATGATCTCCAACAACGCGTCATCTAAAGACAACTCCTCCAATGTTCCGAACTCGACAACCAAATACAGAGTGCTTGCCATCGACATCGGCGGCACCAATGTGAAGCTGCTGGCCAGCGGGCAAAAAGAGATGCGCAAGGTCCCGTCCGGACCTACGTTTACCGCGCGCGACATGGTGAGCAAGGTAAAAGCCGCGGTGAAGGACTGGCCCTATGACGTGATCTCGATCGGCTATCCCGGACCGGTTGTACAGGGGCGGCCGATCAGTGAGCCCTTTAACCTCTCACCGGGATGGGTAAAGTTCGATTTCCGCAAAGCATTCGGCAAGCCCGTGAAGGTGATCAACGATGCCGCCATGCAAGCGCTTGGGAGCTATAAGAAGGGACGCATGCTCTTTCTCGGACTTGGGACCGGCCTCGGGTCGGCCATGATCGTTGATGGCGTGCTGCAACCGATGGAGCTCGCTCATCTCCCCTACAAGAAAGGTCGCACATATGAGGACTATCTCGGTCTGCGTGGGCTCGAGCGTCTTGGCCAAAAGAAGTGGCAGAAGAATGTATTCGAGGCTGTGGCGCAACTAAAGCAGGCCGTGCAGGCGGATGATGTTGTCCTGGGCGGGGGCAATGCAAAGAAGCTCACAGCTCTTCCCGCCGGAGTGCGGTTAGGCAGTAATGACAACGCATTTCTAGGCGGCTTCCGCATGTGGCAGGACGAAAGCGTGCGCCACGGTATCGTGAGGACCGCAGGCTCGAAGTGAAGTCAAAGCCGTTGGGGTGCGGGTGCTCACAACATGCAACGTCCGTTTTTGGACTATTTCCGCTGGGCTCGCGTCAGTTTTAAGCCGGAATCAGATTCGCATCGGCATGATGATGTAGCGGTATTTGTACTCGTCGTCGCCGCCTTCGGGACGTACTTGCCCAGCCGATTGCGCGTCCTTAAATTCCAGCCGCACTTCCCCGGAGTTCGTGACTCTGAGAAAGTCGAGCATGTACTGCGAGTTGAAACCGATGATCAGTGGATCAGATTTGTAGCTGGTTTCAATCGTGTCCTCGGATTCGCCGGAATCCGTCGACGAAGATGAAATCCGAATTTCATCCTTGTCGAGCTTCATGCGAATCGCTCCCGATCGCTCGTCGGCGAATTGCGCTACACGCTGGATTGCCCCCATCAAATCGGCGCAACCAACCACTACGGCTTTGTTATTGTCGCGCGGCAAAACGGCTTCGTAGTTTGGGAATTGTCCGGTGAGTTGACGAGAGGTAAGAAGCCTTCCCCCAATGCGGAAGAAGAGCGTGGAATCGTCTTTCGCAAATTCAATAAAGTCCTGATCAGTTTGATCGAGCAGTGACTTGAGTTCGTTCATCGCCTTGCGTGGCACCAGCGTTTTCAGCTCGCCATTTACGCCGGGAAATGCAGACTTGGTCTCGATATGGGCCAGCCGGTGTCCGTCGGTTGCAACCATCGCAATCGACTCGGCCTTGATCACCATTAGCGCGCCATTCAATGTGTAGCGCGATTCCTCATTCGAGATCGCAAAGATCGTTTTTGCTATGAGGTTGCGCAGCACTGCGACAGGAAGTTTTGTCGCCGAGCCTGACGGAAACGTTGGCAGTGCAGGAAAGTTGGCGCGCGCCATGCCCACCATCTTGGTGTTCGAGCGACCAGCCCTAATCTGCACCCAGTGATTCTCCATCTGCTTGATGGTCACCGGTCCCTCAGGAAGCAGCTTCACGTATTCGTAGAGTTTTCGGGCTGGAATCGTGCAGGACCCTTCTTTCTTCACCGTTGCAGCACAGGAGGTGCGCAGACTCAGATCGAGATCGGTAGCAGTAATTGTCAGCCGGTCGCCCGCGGCTTCAAAAAGAAAATTTGAAAGAATCGGGATCGTCGTCTTGCGTTCGACCACACCCTGAGTAGCAGTGAGTTCTCTGAGCAGTTCGGCCTGGCTCAAGGCGATCTCCATGGCTGCACCGGGCGCGGTGCTAATTTTCTCGACGTTCTCCACGCTGACTCCAGACGAAGGCATGATGACAGAACCCCCTGCAATGTATGCGTAAAACTTATATCAGCTACTGCTTTTACTTCAATCAGAGAAAAGAACAACTACTCTAGTAGCAGTAGTAAATGCTCTGGAAAAGTGGACATTTATCACCAAATCGCATTGTAGGCGTTTGACGGAGGGTTCGCGATTTAGAAATCAGAGGCGGAGAATGTGGTCGGAGATGGATTATCGGACAAACTAATTGGCTCGGGAATGGATTGTCCGAGTCTCCAACATTCCGTCCACAGGCGAGCACGTGGAAAGTATGTCGTCGTCGTGGAAAGTTGCGGCACACCCAGTGTTAATTGGGGGATCGAGAGCTGCATGTTTCCACATGTTGCAGGGCTGGTGCATGCGGCCTGAGGCGCATGTCACTGCAGCGGAATGTCGAAATAGAAAAGTTCCTGGCCTTTGCCATTGCGAACGCCGGTAAACAAAATTCTCGATCCAATCAACGGTTGCTGCACTCCGCTCACGTCGAAAAAAAGAAATCCTGCCTGCGTGTTATGAGGTTCCACAGCTTGAGCTTTGAACATCAGGTACTCGATCTCTTCGTCTGCTCCTTTCGGTAATCGCTTAGGCTTGCCACGAGGTATGGGCACAGGCAACGGTATGCGTGTGGAGGAAGTGTCTTGAGGTTCCACTGACCGTCCTACAGCTCGTTCAATGTCTTCTTTTGTAAGTGGTTCGCCCTTGGCTTTGTGTGCTGTTGTGAACTGAATGCGAGCGTCTGCCAGTGAGAGAGGCTGGTCGCTGTCGTTGCTGATGATGAGGCGCACGGGGAGCAAGCGGTGCTCCGTGAACTTCACATGAAACACCGAGTCTTTCTCCGGTCCATACGGATCGATGGCGACCGTTACGCCCTCGTCTTTGTGCGTTTCATGCTGCGCGAACTTCGCTGCATGTCCCGCCGGAGGAATCTCCGGCGGTTTGTAGTCATGGGCGTTTGCGGCAGTGAAACAAACCAGCAGCAACGCGGCTGCTGCCCAACATGCTGGTCGAGGACGAATGCCCATCGCTACACCGACGCGAAGAAGTTCTTCATGCGGTGCAACGCTTCCTTCAAGACAGCACTACTGGTCGCGTACGACATGCGGATATGTTCGCGCGTACCAAATCCCTCACCGGGCACCGTGACTACGTGTGCTTCGTGGAGCAACCGATTGGCAACATCGATGCTTGTCTTCAGTCCGCCACGATCTAAGTACGCGGAGATGTTTGGGTAAACGTAGAAGGCGCCCTCGGGACGAGCACAATGAACTCCCGGAATCTGAGCAAGGTCGCCGAGTACCTGATCACGCAGTTGGATGTAGTCGGTGCGGAACTCAGCGATGCAATCTTGTGGACCCTCTAGCGCAGCGATAGCCGCCTTCTGGACAATTGACGCCGGATTCGACGTGGATTGGCTTTGCAGTTTACTGATCTGTGCAACCACCAGCCCGGGACCAAGCGCATATCCAGATCGCCATCCTGTCATGGCGTAAGTCTTCGAGAGCGAACCGATGATCACAAGGTGCTCACGCGCTTCGCTCACAGATCCCGCTGACTGAATGTTGCCAGTGAAGTTAAGATAGACGTAGCACTCGTCCGCGATGACGTAGATACCGCGGCGATGAGCCATCAGCAGCACGTCGCGCATGTCGTCGGGATTTATCACCGCGCCCGAAGGATTGCAGGGAGAGTTGAGAATGATGGCGCGCGTGCGCGAAGTGATTGCACGCTCAATCATGTCCGCGGTAAGACGAAAATCCTGTTCCTCGTCAGCCACGACGTAGACACATTTGCCGCCGGCGTACTCAACGATATCCTTGAACGAAACCCAATATGGAACGGGGATGATCACTTCGTCTCCGTGATCGACGAGAACTTGAATGGCGTTAAACAACGCTTGCTTACCGCCGGTCGCGGCGACCGCCTCGTCAGGCGTGTAGTCGGAGCCGAAGTCGGTTGCGTGGCGCTTCACGATGGCTTTACGCAGCTCAGGCACGCCTCCGACGGCGGTGTACTTAGTAAAGTTCTGCTGGATGGCCGCGATACCCGCGTCTTTGATGTGCTGCGGCGTGTTGAAATGGGGCTCACCCATACCCATATCGCACAGGTCGATTCCCTTAGCGCGGAGCTTGGCGGCCTCTGCCGTCATGGCAATCGTGGCCGAAACTTCAATGCGGTTTACACGCGCCGAAAATGGACTGCTTACCGCGGTAGTTGCCATCTCACCCCTCCAGATCTAACGCTTTCCCTGCTTTACCACCGAAATTTCGGGACGCACTTTCTTATACAGCCGCTTTTCCACTTCCGGCGGCACCAATTCATGGACCGAGCCGCCTAACCGGAACACTTCCTTCACCAGACGCGAGCTCAGGTAGGAATATGCTTCTGCCGGCATCATGAACACGGTTTCCACCTGGGCGTTCAGCTTGCGGTTCATGAGCGCCATCTGCAGCTCGTACTCATAATCGCTAATTGCGCGAATTCCGCGCAAGACCGCGTGCGCTTTTTGGTGAACCACATAGTCCACGAGTAGCCCTGAAAACGTGTCAATGCGGACATTAGGCCAGCGGGCTGTGGCCTCGGCGAGCATATCCCGGCGCTCTGTCACATCAAACAGAGGTTCTTTCTCGGAGTTTCGCAGGATCGCTACTACCAATTCGTGGAAGATCTTGCTGCCGCGCTCAATAAGATCCAGGTGACCGTTGGTCAAAGGATCAAAGGAACCGGGGTATATAGCCTTAATTTGTTTCATTTAGACGCCAGGAAGGCAGCTGTGCCCGATTCTATGGAGTCCGTGGGCTCGTCGCAATGGCTAATCCGCTAGAACTGTGTGCAAACCTTTGCACTATGGCATCGGAGGGCGCCTGAGACCAGTTCGGGGCCGAGGTTGAAAAATCAGCCATTTAGAGGATTGGCGTATTTGGTTCAGCAATTGCAATAGCTACGAATCGAGAGGTTGTGAAGGCATTTGGGGGAGTGCTCAACGGCCTCGATGGAAATTTTGGGCCCGCATAGAGGGGCCAAAAGATGAACGCCAGAACCAACCAGTTCTGGCGTTTTCCATTTTTAGACGCAATTTCGGACATCGTTTTGGGCAGCGAAGTGCTTAGTTAGAGCAGGAATTGGGTCACTTTGTGGACACTTGAAGGCCTAAAAAGCCTCGGCCGCTTTCGCCTGCTGCCCTGTCTTGAAAAACGAAATTACGAACAATATGCCCAGCACCAAGTCTGCACTGGCAGCGGCTACCATGGTCGAATCCACTCTTCCAAGCGCGTAAAGCACATACGTCGAGATCACAAAAGAAAACTTCTCGATCATTGCCGCCAGCATCGCTGGTCGGAAGCGCTGAGGATCGCGAGCAATGACGAGGAAGAGAACCTGCCAGGCGAGCGCAACCCCAACGAATCCGTAGTAATACTCGGGATGGGTAATGGCCGGCGGATGATCGATCCCAGTCTTTTTCTCAAGAAAATAAAGGGGAGTCAGCACAAAGACTCCCCAGATGCCGGCAATCAGAAAACTCCAGCGCGCAATTTTCATAGATTAGAAGATTCAAGAGCGAACACGAAGGTCACGAGGGACACGAAGAAAAGTGGGACTGACTTTTCGTGACCTTCGCGTGTGCCTTCGTGTACTTTGTGTTCGCTCTTCTTAGGCAGTCACTTCCGCTGCATAGGAATGGGACGCGGTGGAGCAGGCGGATGATTCGCAGGAGCTACTCCGGCGCCGTTCGATCCCGCAGCTGCTTTCTCGCCTGTTGCGGTTAAGCCCAGCGTTTTGCGAACTTCGGCCTCGATCTTCGTGGCGATGTCTTTGTTGTCTTTCAGGAAGGTCTTGGCATTTTCGCGGCCCTGGCCGATGCGTTCACCCTTGTAGCTGAACCACGAGCCCGACTTCTCAACGATGTTGTTATTCGCAGCCAGATCGAGCATGTCGCCCTCGCGCGAAATTCCCTCGCCGTACATAATGTCGAACTCGGCTTCGCGGAACGGTGCCGCAACTTTGTTCTTCACGACTTTGACCCTGGTGCGCGAGCCGACAACTAAATCGCCTTCCTTGATGGCGGCGATGCGGCGAATGTCGACGCGAACCGAGGAGTAGAACTTGAGTGCCCGTCCGCCGGTGGTGGTTTCGGGATTGCCAAACATCACGCCGATCTTTTCGCGGATCTGGTTGATAAAGACCAGGCAAGTGCGCGATTTGGAAACGGTACCCGTGAGCTTGCGAAGGGCTTGCGACATGAGCCGAGCTTGTAAGCCGACATGACTGTCGCCCATTTCGCCGTCGAGCTCGGCTTTGGGCACCAACGCGGCAACCGAGTCCACAACGAGGACATCGATGGCGTTGGATCGCACTAATGCTTCGGTGATCTCGAGCGCCTGCTCGCCATAATCCGGCTGTGACACCAGCAGATTATCGACATCGACGCCCAGCTTCTTGGCATAAACCGGATCGAGCGCGTGCTCAGCGTCCACGAATGCCGCCATGCCGCCGGTCTTCTGCGCCTCCGCAATCACCTGGAGAGTGATCGTGGTTTTGCCAGACGACTCAGGGCCGAAGACCTCAACCACACGTCCGCGAGGGAAGCCGCCGACGCCCAGGGCAGCGTCGAATGAAATCGCGCCCGTTGAAATGACTGAGATCGGAACAATCGCTTCCTTCGAGCCCAGGCGCATGATCGATCCCTTGCCAAACTGTTTTTCAATTTGCGACAGAGCCAGATCGATTGCGCGCGATTTCTCGTCAGCCATGGTGTCTCCTGCTGGAGTGGATTCGATTACGAGACGGCATTATAGCGGAAGAGTTCTTCTTAGCGAAGAAAAAACGAACACATCTGAAATATCGAAAAGAGGCGAACACGAAGGGCACGGAGGAAACAGCAGAGGTCACGAAGAACTCTTTGTGACCTCTGCTGTTGCCTTGCTGGCCTTCGTGTTCGCCCTGGCTTTTCAGCGCTTCAGCAGATCGACCGGCTCGCGAACATCATGCACTCGGAAATATTTTGCAAGCGACGGATGGCGGTGCGCGACCGCTTCATACATTGCATAGGCCACTTCACGATACGAGCGATGTCCAGCCGGCGTGGTGCGCAGTTCGGAGATGTAGAGCGCCTCCGCGAAGTCCATCTTGAATAGCGTGCGTTTCTTGAAAGCGAGAGGCAGTACATACTGCGCATTTTGCTCAGCATTGGGATCGTCGGCGCCAGAGAACTCGTCGTGCCGGTCGGAAGCGAGCAACATTGTTTCCCCGTAGCGATTCTGGAGCCCTGAGGCTGTAAGTTCCTCGGGGGTGGCGAAACCGTGAAGGTTAGTGAACTCCTGTTCGATCTGGACACAGCGGCGGTGACGGTGCATATCGCGGAAGCCACCGATGTCCATGAGGATGTCGAAGCGGAATGCCTGCCCGGCAGCGAACGGACGCAATAGTTCGTCGTGCTTGCCGCGATGCCGCATACCGAGATCGATGATCTCCTGGCGCCTCGCTGCTGAAAGCGAAGTGACCGCTTCGCGAAGCTGGCGATAGCTGTAATGGTCAGCGCCGTAGAGGAGCGTGGTGGCCAGTTCGATCTCAAGCGGTTCATCTTCCAGCAAATCAACGACAAATGGCTGGCCGAGCGGACCATCGTCAATTACGGTATCGATCGGAATCAACTCGCGAACAGCCTGGCGCAACTCACGGCGAGTTTCCTGTTCGTAACGATTCGCCTCGGCGTACTTCACCAACGTAGGCGCAACCCTCACGTCTTTGAGCAGTACTTCGCGCGCCCGATCGGCCAGCGCAGGATTTTGAGCCGCGATTTCATCGACCAGCTTCCGGTACGTTGCTTCATTCACGTTGTACGAAGCGGAGCGCGCGGCTTGCTTGAGTGCGTCACCCAACTGCCGAACTTCTGCATGCGTGTGCGTGAGCAGGCGCGAGATCTGCGTCTCCAGCGTGCGCGCATTCACAATCTGTCCCAGCGAAGTGTTCGTTGCCAGCGGCAGTAGATACCGCGAGATGTCGAAGGCACGTGCGCGGAGCGTGCGCTGGTACGCTTCTTGCGTCATGTCGTCAGGTTTGGCAACCTGCGTCGCGAGATAACGCGCCATCTCGTCCGAGATAGCTTCATACTCGGAGAAGAGGAACTTCACGGTCTCTATGTACAGATCGCGATCTTCTGAGTTTTCGAACTCCGGCACGTAGAAGCCACTCTTCTTGAAGTTTTGGTAACGAGTCGAGCGTTCCTGGCCATCCCAGCGCTGCTCATCGACGAGCGCGATCGCGGCGAGGATCGAGAGCCTCTCAATCGCCATGGGGATGTGCGCCAGGTCGGCGATGGAGCGATGTCCGTACTGGAAGTAAAACGTGTTGAGGAACTGCTCAGCTTTTTGTTCGCTAATCTCCTTGAGCGACTCCTTCATCGACAATGCAGAACGTGAGTACTTGGCCATGGCATAGGCCTGTACCTCGGGCTCAACGCCATGAACGGCGAAAACTTCAGTCGAAGGGGTAGAAGATTGCGGAGTGCCCAATTCCGGCGGCGAGGCGGGTTTGGTTCCATTGGGATGCGACATCAGAAGGGAAGAATAACGCAGATAGCCGCGGTATCGTGACCCTGAATTTACTTCACCCGATCACCCGATGACCCGATCACCCGATCCTCTACACTCTTCTTCGTGTCTGACGTGCTTTCATCAAGTGCTCATCGTCCCTGGCCCCTGCCCGCACGTCCTTGGGTGATGTATCAGCGCTGGCACGATTTGTTATTTGCACACTGGGCTCTGCCGCCCGATCAAGTTCGTCCGCTGGTTCCGCGTGAGTTGGAACTGGACACATTCGACGGCAAGGCTTGGATCGGAGTGATCCCATTCTGGATGAGCCACGTGCGTTTTCGTGCAATGCCGCCAATTCCGACGGCGAGCACATTTCCCGAACTCAACGTACGGACGTACGTTCGACTTCCCAAGGAACCCGACAAGCCCGGCGTTTACTTCTTCAGCCTCGACGCGGCGAGCTTACTCGCAGTGTTGGGTGCCAGGGCAGGCGCGGGACTTCCTTATTTTTGGGCAAACATGCGCGCCAAGGTTTCCGAAACTGACGTTGAATACCTGAGCATGAGGCGACGAGGGCCGGCCGCGCAGTTAATTGCTCGTTATCGTGCCCATGGGGGTGTACCAACGAATAAAACCGATTTGGAGCAATTCGCCACCGAGCGCTACTGCCTCTATACCGTTGGAGCGGGCAAAGTTCACCGCATCCAGATTCACCATCTACCTTGGCCGTTGCAACCGGCTGAAGCGGAGTTCGACGTCAATACGATGGCCGAAGCAAGCGGTTTGAAACTGCCACCTGAGAAGCCAGTGCTGCAATTCGCGAAATTTCTTGAGGTCTACATCTTTGCGCCCGAAGTGATTGGCTGAATAAGCTGTCGGAAATTCATCAGCCAAAGAAAAACAGCGTATATAGCAGGGCATTTTAGGAATTCGACCTGACAATCACTGAATTCTGCCCAAAATTTGCAAATTTCGCTTCAAGGCAGGGAAATAACAGGGAATTCGCTGGATTTCTCTGTAACCCAACATCGGCGAAGCACTTAGTGCTGTTTTGCGCGGGATTCAAAAAAATAACAGGGAACGCACAGGGAAATTCTGAGTCGGAGAGGACATTCTTCCGCGGTTTGAGCCAGTACTCAACCAGCCTTGCGGAATGTCAGATTGATGCGGTGGTCTCCGACCAACGGATGATGATCTTCCTTAAGCGCGAGTACGCCGTGGTAGCGGAGCCGCGCCGGGCCACCCCAGACCACCACATCGCCATGTGTGAGTCGGACGCGAGTGGTCTTGTCGCTCCGATTTAGCCCGCCGAACAGGAACACCGCCGGGATTCCAAGGGAGACGGAGACGATCGGCTGGCTGAAGTCTTTCTCATCTTTGTCCTGATGCAAGGAGAGGCGGGCGCCGGTCTCGTAGCGATTCAGCAAGCAGGCGTCAGGCACAAATTTTGGAAATCCGGCTTCGGCCGCCGCGGTTCTCGCCAGTCTCAGAAGTGGCTCAGGCATCGCCGGCCAGGGCAAGCGGCTCACCGGATCGATGGAGTCGTAGCGATAACCGCTTCGATCAGTCACCCAGCCGAGCGGACCGCAGTTAGTCATGGCGACCGACATGCGATAACCGCCCGGTGTGACCATCTGGCGAAACGGAGCTTTCGCGACCACCTCGCGAATTGCGCCCAGGATCCCGGTTTCATCCTGCAACGCAAATTTGCGCAGAATCACTGCGCCAGTTGCCAGAGGCTCGCTCCGCGGTTCTACGGAAACTTCCTCGAACAAATTCCCGGTTGTGAGACGGCTCTTACTCGGCATCGTGGAAGATCACTCCCAGCGTGTGCCGTTGACCCGAGCGAATGCGGCTCACGCCATGGCGAAGGTTCACGCGATAAACGCCACGCGTGCCCCGCACCGGACGGTTGTGCACGGCGAAGACCACGCCATCTCCCTGGCGCAGCGGCACTACCTCTGCACGCGACTGCATGCGCGGTCGCTGCTCGGTCATCACGAACTCGCCTCCGCGGAAGTCTCGTCCTGGTTCGGACAGAAGAATCGCCAGCTGCAGCGGGAATACGTGCTCTCCGTAGAGATCCTGATGAAGACAGTTGTAATCTTCCGCTCCATATTGCAGCAGCAGGGGAGTCGGTTTGCTCTGACCTGCATCGTGACAGCGTCTGATGAAATCGCCGTGCTTCGCGGGAAACCGCACATTGACTCCCATGGCCTCGTTCCAGCGGTTTGCGATTCCTACGAGATGCGGATAGCTAGACGTTCGCAGCTCGGCGATCAACTCAGGCAGTGGATACTTGAAATACTTGTACTCACCACGCCCAAAGCCGTGCCGCGACATCACGACTCGGCTGCGAAAGAGTTCGTCTTTCGCATACAACGTCGAGAGCGCCAGGCATTCGTCGGGAGAAAGCAAACGCTTGAGCACCGCGCTTCCCTGCGCGTCCAGATCTTGTGTGACATAGTCCCAATTGATGTCACGCACTCTCCTGCTCATCTCCGAAGCAGAGAGCGAGTCGATTGGCATTGTTTGCGCAGCGCTCATGTGCGGGTCCTTTAGCGGGACTCATTTGCGTTAGGTCCCAACCTCTAACCTAGCGACACCAGCCATTCTCTACACTCCGATTCTTGCGTTCAAATTCGGCGTGGAAAGTCGCAAGTTCCTAAGACTGTCATCCTGAGCCCCTTCTTTGGGCGAAGGATCTCCCGGAATGCGTCGAACGTATTTGCACTTGCATGGCTTTTTGGCCAAAGAACCGGCATTCTTGTAAAAGAGCCACACCTGCTGAAATTGAGTCTGAAATATCGCGGGAGATCCTTCGCCAAAAACAGGCTCAGGATGACAGTGTTTTCGAGTTCCACAGAGTTTTCCGCAAGCATGGAGCGATGCTGGGCCGAGAGAGAAGCTAATCCTTCGCGCCAGGATTCTTTTCCTGTTCCTTCGTCGCTTCGGTGCGACGAGGCGTGAAGAGGAAACTCAGTGAGATTCCTCCGAGAAGCAGCCAGGAGAGTTCGGATCGTGCGTCATGACTGGCAATTCGGAGGGAGTGTTGCGGGGCATAGACAAAATATGCGAGCAGCATCGCCGAAATGATGCTGCCTAGCACTCCCGTCGCTACTCCGAAACGGGCTGCCACTGACACCACAACTGCCAGGCAAACCAACGGGAGGGTCACTTCAAGCCGAGTCTGATGGAAGAGCAGCGCCAGGATGAGAGCTACTGACGCGCAAAGCAGAGTTCCAATTGCGGTGTCGATTACGGCAAGAATTCCTCGGGACTGCATCGGCAATCGCATACAGTCTTAGATTGCCAAAAGGCAGAGTAGTGTTGGGATAATTCGAGAGCTGCTGATGTGGAAAAAAGACGGAGAGGCAGTGTGTGTGTTATTCACGCGCTCTCAACTAAATCGAATATCGAGGTCGATCCCTTGTTGTGCCGCTTCTAGCGGCACAATGAGAAGTGAGCCCGGCACACGGTGCCGGGTGCGTCAAGTTTAGCCGCGAGCCCTGTAAGGGCGGCACTTTCGTGTTCTCAAGAGATTTGTATGTTTGTACAACCCCGAGAATGCCGCCCCTGCCGGGGCTCAATTCCATAATGCTTTCCCGGCACACGGTGCCGGGCTCATCTCGGATCGTGCCGCCCAACGCGGCACGAATAGTTAATATTCTGAAGGTGGCGCGCCATCCATCATGTTCTCGAATCGAGTAGAGTTCTTGAGGAACGCCAGCTTCACGCTTCCTGTCGGGCCGTTGCGCTGTTTGGCGATAATGATCTCGGCGACTCCTTCAACTTCCGGCGGAATTTCGTCTCTGCGCATGTAGTACTCCTCGCGGAAGATGAAGGCGACGACGTCGGCGTCTTGCTCAATCGATCCTGATTCGCGCAAGTCCGAGAGCTGCGGACGTTGTTCACCCTTTCCGCGACTCTCCGGAGCGCGGCTCAACTGCGACAAAGCAATTACCGGCACTCGCAATTCTTTCGCGAGCGCCTTCAATCCGCGCGATACCGCAGAAACCTCCTGCGTACGGTTCTCGTATCTCTTTCCTCCACCACCACTCATGAGTTGCAGGTAGTCGACCACGATCAAGTCGAGCTTCCCGTTATTTTGTTGGGCTAGGCGGCGCGCCTTCGCCCGCATCTCCGTCAGACCGATGCCGGGCGTGTCATCGATGAAGATCCTGGCTTCTGCCAGGGAGTTGAGCGCTGAGACTAGTTTTTGCCGATCGTCACGGCTAAGAAAGCCGGTGCGCAACTTGTGCGAGTCCACGTGTGCCTGCGATGAGAGCATGCGCAGGACGAGAGCTTCGCGCGACATTTCCAGCGAGAACACACCGACAGTTTTTCCACCGCGAACCGCGGCGTTCTCGGCGATATTGATCGCGAAGGCAGTCTTGCCCATCGATGGACGCGCGGCGATGATGATCAGGTCAGAGGGCTGCAGACCGCTGGTCATCTCGTCGAGCTTTTCGTAATAGGTTTCGAGACCGGTGATGCGCTGTCCGCGCTCGTACAGCGCGTCAACGCTTCCGAACGACTGCTTGACGATCTCAGGAATGCCAAGAAAGCCCTGGCCGATTCGGTTCTCGGAAATCTGAAAAATCGCCGACTCGGCAGCGTCGATAATTTCTTCCGCGGAATCGGCCTGCTCGGCGGCGCGCGCCATCGCTCCACTGCAAGCGTGAATCAGGGACCGTAGCAGCGCCTTGTCGCGCACGATGCGCACGTACTGCGCGATGCTCGGCCGTCGAGGCAGTCCGTCGGTGAGCGACGAGATATACGCGACGCCGCCGACCGACTCGACTTCTTTTTTCTTGGAGAGTTCTTCGGTAAGGGTGATGATGTCCACCGGTCGCCCGGTTTCCATCAGGTCCATGATGCGGCCGAAGAGGCGGCGGTGCGAATCGAGATAAAAATCGTCCGCTTTGAGCGTCTCAGCCGCTTCGTTGTAGGCGAGGTTGTCGAGAAGAATGGCGCCGAGAATTGACTTCTCCGCCTCGATGCTCGCCGGCATGCCTCGTTCGAGATTTAATTCCGCAGTAGCCAAGGTCCCGAGAGCGGATTGTAAGCGGAGGTATTCGAGGTTCACGCTGGGTTCGTTACTCGAACTGTGAAGAAGAGGTCTTTCTTGTGGAGGGATGTTGAAAATTCGTTACCGTGGCTTGCGTGTTGCACTGCGATCGCTGCTTTCGAGAATTTGAAAAATCAAACGAGCCAGTTCACGCCACCCGAGTAGCTGGTCGTAACCAGCTTGCAGCATCTAATACTTTCTCAGCACACCAATCACTCTGCCTTGAATCTGCACTGCATTGGCTGCGACCATGATCGGCGCCATAGCTGAATTAGCCGGCTGCAATCTGACCTTCGGTCCTTCGCGATAAAAACGCTTGAGCGTGGTTTCGATTCCTTCGATGAGCGCAACCACGATCTCGCCGTTCTGCGCGTTCTTCACCCGCTCGACCATCACGTAGTCGCCATCGACGATGTGTTCATCCTGCATCGAATCGCCTCGGACTTCGAGCACAAATACTTCTCTTGATCGCGTAATGTCATCGAGCCCAATCGTCTCTGGATTTTCGTAAGTCTCCACGGGGCGGCCAGCGGCGATGCGCCCAAGCAGGGGCAAGCGCAGCGACTCCGCATGCTTTTGACGCGCGCGCATTCCTCGTACCGGCAGCAGATCAATCGAGCGGCTGCGGTTGTAGTCGCGCTTAAGCAACCCCTTTCGCTCTAGATTCGTGATGTGCTTGTGCACGGTCGCCAGGGAACGTAGACCCATTCCCGTTCCGATCTCGTCGAAAGAGGGCGAGTAGCCTTTGGATTGAACGAAGTTGGAAATGAAGTCGTAGATTTCGCGCTGCCGCTTGGTGAGTGCCATACGCTGATAAGTGTTGCGAAGAAAAGGCGAATTGTCAACGAAAATCATGATTATATACTTGACTCAAGGTGTGAACTCCGCTACTATTTCCTTGTGGTTTTCTGGTTGTTCTCATCTACATGTTTCCTCAATGCTTTAGCGATCTTCGGATGAAAGACGTGCTTAATTGCTTCGTCTGTCGTCATGTCTTTCGGATGTTTTTTAGACTTTCGCCTTTTGGGGGTATCTACCATGTCAACTAACCTCTGCCAAGTCTTTGAACAGTACGGCGACGATGTGAGATGCCGTGAGTACTTAGAAGCTCTACGCTGGCCGAATAAAGTGACCTGTCCGGAGTGCAAGTCTGAAAAGATTTCCCGCGTAAAGCTTCGCCATGTGTTTGATTGCGATTCATGCCGCTATCAGTTCTCCGTCACTGCTGGAACGATCTTCCATGACACACACCTTCCCCTTCACAAATGGTTCGCCGTCACTTATCTGCTCTGCGAATCGCGCAAGGGAATGAGCGCAAACCAGATTAAGAGAATGCTTGGAATCAGCTACAAGACCGCGTGGTACCTCTGCCATAGAATCCGCAAAGCTATGGCCGCTGTTCCGCCCCAATTGCCTCTTACTGGAACCATCGAAGTAGACGAAACCTATGTTGGCGGTCGCAGACGTGGTTCTGGTGGCGGTCCTACTGCTGGCGGACACAAGGAAATTGTTATCGGCATTCGGCAGCGCAACAGCGAAGCTAACCCATCCGGCGAACTGCGTTTCTTCCACACCGAGGACGTTAAGAGCGGAACCCTTGCGAAGTACATTCGAGAGAACATCTCGACCGACGCTGTGGACGTGATTATGACGGATGAACTTCCCGCGTATCCGCCAGCCATGATGAAAGCGGGAGTACATGGGACTCGCCATAAGACGATCCGCCACAAACGCAGAATCTACGTCGAGGGTGACATTCACACCAATACCGTAGAGTCGGCATTCTCCCTGCTCAAGAGAGGCATCGTTGGTACGTGGCATCGGATTAGTGCAAAGCATCTTGAAGCCTACTTAAACGAGATGTGCTTCCGGTTTAACAATCGCAAAAACCCTTATCTATTCCGCGATACGCTGCTGAAAATGATTGAGTCGGAGAACATGGAATACAAACAACTCACTGCGTTTGACGAACAGCATGTCGCCTAATCGGGCAATCGCTTATAAAGCCCCTCAAGATTGTCGGCTACTGCTTTGATGCCATTTGAGTTTGTCGGAAATTGATAGTTCAAATCCTGGGCAACCTCGCTTGGTTCACGGAGACGTTTTAAGAGTTCCGTACGGAGCATTATTGTGTCCGCCTTGAAATAGTCGTCGTAATCAGCCCCAAAACGTCTTGTCGCCTCCATCTGTAATTGCGTACCTATAACGAACACCCTATGCCTTTCCTCTGGCGTCTTGCTATTACTACCAGCTGAAAGTTGAGCCATCGTAATGCGGTCGAATTCTCCATCGGAGTCATTGGCGAATTTCCTCAATCGCTTAACTTCGAGAGAAGCGCAGCGCTTCAAATCGCTGCGACTCAAATCCGCGTAATGGGCGGGATCGCACGCATAATTCTTGAAAGTAAATGCTGCATAAATAATTCCGGTCGCCATTAAGAGCACGGTAAATGCAAATGCTAGTCCCCATCTCTTTGTGATCCTAGGAGGAACGCTGATTGGGTTGTTATAGAGATCAGTCAGCCTCTCGCTTTTTTTGGGAACGGAAAACGCTTCGGCGATAACAATCCAGGCAAGGTAGATAAAAGCGACTCCCATTGCAAGGGTGACGAACGCTACTGGGTAGTTAAGTAGCCAATGCCCAAAGCCTCCAAATCGTTCGACTATCCAATCCATAATCTTCGCTCTTATGTGCTCCTTGAATATGTCGACGGGAGAAGCAACGCCGATGATCCCGAGGAGGATAGGCAGCCAACGTTTTCGCAGCGTAATGAGGAGCTTTTCGCGCATGGCAGGAGTACCCCTTTCCCGATTGCACAAAAATCGGGGGTACCTGACATGTTAGTACCTTGTGTCAAGTACATACTCCTGACGAAAATTGTGCAAAGCCAGTTTCCCGAACCAAGCTTGGCATCGCGGGCAAAAAAACAACTACTCACGAAGATGAACGCGGATTAACGGATACACGCAGATTTAAGGGCAATGCTGTCGCCGACTCGTCGGGCTAAAAGAAAATCCGCGTGAATCCCCTAAATCAGCGTTTATCTGCGTGAGCGGTTGTTCTTGAAGTTGGTGGAAGGGTCGTCACTTCGCAACTGCCATGCCACTGAGGATTTCTTCTACTGCCTCAATAGCGGTCTCGATCTCCTGATCCGACGTATAGAAGTGCGGCGACATACGTACGCCCGCCTTGGGACGCCAGTCGACGAGAACGTCGCGCTTCAGCAATTCAGCGCAAACTTCTTTTGAGTTCGGCATGTCAATCGAAACTGTGCCGCCGCGCTTCTCCGGATCGCGGGGCGTATTCACTTTCCAGCCGCGTGCGTCAGCTAGTTCAATCAGCTTGGAAACTTGGCGTTTCGACTTTGCGCGAATGTTCTCGATTCCCGCCGAGCCGATGATCTTGAGGCCCGGCCGTGCTGCGTACAGTGCCGGAACATTTGGCGTGCCGTTCATGAACTTATATGGAGGCTCGGCGTAACGGATGGGACCGATCTCAAAGTGAAAAGGCTCTTCGTGGGCGATCCATCCGGTAAACCGCGGCTGCAGCTTCTTCCCGAGATCCGGCCGCACGTAAAGGTATGCAGTACCAGGCCCGCCACACAACCATTTGAGGACCCCGCCGCAAGCGAAATCCACGCTCAGTGCACGAACATCTACTGGCACCGTTCCGAGAGACTGGAAAGTATCGAGCACCACGTGTGCGCCGACGCGATGTGCGCGCTCGACGATGGCCTTCGCATCGTTGATGTAAGCGCTGCGAAAGATGACGTGCGAGACCGGCACCAGCAACGTATCTTCGTCGATTGCGGCCAGCAGACGCTTGGTTGGAACATGGACGCCGTCATCTGTGGGTACCATGTGCACGCGAGCGCCGAGTGCGCGTTGAGCTTCCCAGAAATACATCACTGAGGGGAAGTTCATGTCGGTGTAGACAACCTTGTTGCGCGTTCCGGAAAAGTCGAAGCAGGAGGCTACAACCGCCTGGCACTGCGTCACGTTCTGGTGAAGAGAGACTGTGTTGGACTCGGCATTCATCAGTCCTTCAATCAACCCACCAATCTCATGCCCGAGCATCCACCAGGTTTCTTCCCAAGCGCGCACTCCCCTCGTCGCCCAAACTTCGGCGTACTCGTTGAGAGCCTGCTGAGTCGCGCGCGGCATGGCGCCAAGGGAATTGCTGATCAAGTACCTGGTGTTCGCCAGGATCGGAAATTCCGGGCGGAATCGGAGAAGATCGTCGGGCATGAGAGCATTCTAGAGGAATCGGGTGATCGGTTGATCGGGTCATCGGGTGAAGTAAAACACAAGAGCTCGTAGTCACATTTAATCGGCCGACTTGGTTATGGCGAGCAAGGCTACAAGCCCCAACACCCCCGCAGGTTCTCACTTCACCCGATCACCGGATGACCCGATCACCCGATTCCCTTTCGCCCGATGGCCCATGACCTCCGTGTCTATCTGGGTCCACAAGCCTTTAAGGTCGCGGCGACTAACGCTTACAATCGAACTGGCGCTCATTTTCCTTCGCTGATTGCTGACCTCATGGCGGATATCTCCAAACGTCTGGATAAGGCCGAGAAGTACCTCCAGAAGGGCAAAGTGGACTCTGCTCTGGAGGAATACCTCTCCATTTTGGACGTCGATCCCGGCAACGATAAGGTGCGTCACACCGCCGCAGATCTCTTCCTGCAGACCAATCGCAACGCGGAAGCAGCGGCGCTTCTTAGCGAGCTGTTTGATCGGGAGCTTGCCCTCGGAGACAACACTCGGGCGGGCGTTACCTACAAGAAGCTGGCCCGCATAGCTCCTCCAAAGCTTGGGCAGACCCTGCGTTTTGCGCAGGCTGCGGAACGCAGCGGCTACCGGAAGGAGGCGATCGAAGCCTACACCGCGGTGGTCACTGGCTTTCTACAGGAAGGTCGGGAAAACGAGGCTCTCTCAGCCATGCGACGAATGGCGGCACTTGATCCCGATCCGCGCAACCTTAAACGGTTGGGCGATTTGGCCTCGAAGCTGAATGATCGCGAGACTGCGGCCGAGGTGATGCTCAAGCTCGGAGTCGCGGAAGAAGGCGAGGGCCGCTCGGCCTTCACACTATTCGAACGCGCCTATCAGCAAGATCCAGGAAATCCGAACACCGCGTTCCAGTTTGGGAAGGCACTCTTCGATAAAGGAGAGGTTGAACGGGCTCTTCAGGTGTTTGAAACTGCGGCCTCGGTGCAGAATAGCTTGCCGGAGCATCGCAAAGCCTATGCATTAGCTTTGCTCGCCGCTCACCGCCCCAAAGAAGCCGTGGCCATCCTGTGGCAACTCTATCTGAAAACTCCGGCGAGGCTGGATGAGATGGGTGTGCTGCTTGGGGAGCTGCTCAAGCAGCAGAACTACAAAGAAGCCCTGGAACTAGCGCGCAAGATCGATACTCAACAGCAGCGCCTGGGCACGCGAAAGGAGTTTGCTGCGTTTCTACGAGACATTACCGAGTCACATCCGCCAGACGCCGACTTTCTCGTTTATCTCAGTGAGCTCTTCAATGCTACGAATCGCGAGCACGACTATTGCGATGCGCTCATCCAGTTGTTTCAGCTTCGATACGCCGCTGGCGATTTCAACCGCGCGGCGGATGCGCTTGACCGCGCCACCGACGCCGACCCGTATCTGGAGGGCTCAGAGCGCCGATTAGAGTTGCTGCGCGGCAAGATCGACTCGAATCGTTATCGGAATATTGCGAGCCGTCTTCAAAAGGCCGGCGCAGAGCCGGCGATGGATGACCAGAAGGATGAGCCGCGAGAAGACCTAAAGGTCCTTGTTGAGACCGAAGGCGAGCCCACGCTGCTCGAGGACCTGATGCTCCAGGCGGAGATCTTCATGCAGTACTCCATGCGCGCAAAGGCCATGGAGCGGTTGGAGCGCATTCAGAAGCTATTCCCGCATGAGGAAAAGAAGTCGGAGAAGCTGCGCCAACTCTACGTGAGCGCCGGCATAGTTCCCCAATATGGGAAGGCCTCTTCAGAGTCCAAGGTAGCGTCCCCCGCACTGACTGTTGAATCGATCTCAGCGCCGGCTGGATCGGCTCCTGCTTTCGGTGGAGAGGGTGCCGTCGATAGCTTCGCGCGAATCACCGAGATCACGCGCAATATCTATCGCCAATCGAACGTAAAGGGCGTGCTGTTTGCAGCAGTCAACGACATTGGACGTCACTGGGGCGCCAGTCGATGCGTTGCTGGCTTGTGCAATCCCGGCAAGCCGCCCTCGGCAGCGTTGGAATATTGCGCGCCTGGCGTGAAGCAGTCGGACGTAATGGCCATTGTTCGTCTGATCGGCGTGCTGCAGGGACTCGCAGTGCAGCGTGGATCAGTTGTGATTGAAGATGTGCCCAAGGCTCCTGAGCTTCAGCCTCTCGGCGAGCACCTGAAAGCACTGGATCTCAAATCGGTCCTCGCCTGTCCGCTGACCGACGGAGATCAGCAAGTTGGCGTTCTCATTTTGGAGCAGACGGATACGCGGAAATCCTGGCCTTCGGCCGACGTAGTGGTGCTAAAGACGATTGCCGATCAGATGGTGTTGGCGGTGAACAACGCCAAGCTACGAAATCTGATGAAAACGCTTGCCGTGACCGATGAACAATCGGGCCTGCTCAAGCGGTCGTCGTACATCGACGTGATGATGACTGAGGTTAAGCGGTCCTTGCAGCAGAACGTCCCGATGACGGTCATGCTGCTTAACTTCGGCAAGGTGAGCGTTCTTTCGCGAGAAGGCGGAGAAGGCGCGTTGGAAACTCTAATGCAGAACCTGGGGCAGAGCATTGTCGCCAACATCCGGCAGACAGATATCGCGATTCGCTACGATCGCACTACGATAGCGTTGATTCTCGGCGATACCAAGGATACGAACTCCTCGTTCGTGATCGATAAATTCCGAAAGGTAATTGCAGGAGTGAAGGTTCCCGGGACGGAAAATCAAATTTCCATGACCGTGGGAATTGCGGGGGCGGTAATTCAAAAGGAATACGATCCTGTGGACATAGTGACTGAGGTCATAAATCGCGCAGAGCAGGCCCTGGACGTTGCGCATTCGAAGGGTCCAAATTCCTCACACGCACTGGCGGCGATCTATGAGTCGGCTGCAATTGCTTGACTTAGATTCTGTCTATCGTCACAGCCTGATACACTCAAAGGTTTGCTCTTAGTCGACTGAAGTATCCCTTCTCGACAGGCATTCGGATTGGATTCCATGCTGCAACCTACAGATATTGCCATCGTGAATGGCGCTCGCACGCCGATGGGCCGCTATTGCGGCAAACTGCGCGACTTTACTGCCATGGAGCTAGCAGCGGTCGCCAGCAAGGAAGCCATTCGACGCTGCGGAGTTGAGCCCGGCGAAATCGACCACGCCGTATTTGGAAACGCGCAGCAGACGTCGGGGGATGCACTGTACGGCGCACGCCACGTTGCGCTTCGCGGCGGTCTGCCCATCGAAGTTCCAGCGTTGACTGTAAACCGGTTGTGCGGATCGGGTATGCAGTCGATTGTGACTGCAGCCCAGATGATCCAACTCGGCGAGTCGAAGATCGCACTGGCTGGCGGGATGGAATCGATGTCGCAGGCGCCGCATGTCATTCGCGGAGCCCGGTGGGGCCTCGGCCTGGGCGAAGGCAAGATGGAGGATTCGCTCATGGTCGCGCTGCTCGACACTTACTGCGGGCTCTACATGGCGCAAACAGCCGAAAAGTATGGTGGACAGCACGGCATCACGCGCGAGATGCAGGACGAATTTGCTCTGCGCTCACAACGGCGAGCCGCCGAAGCGCAGAAGTCTTGCCGGCTGGGTGAGGAGATCACGCCGGTAGCGATCAAAGATCGTCGCGGAAACCCCACGGGCGAGATGTTCGAGAAAGACGACCATCTGCGCTCCGACAGCACAATCGAGGGACTCGCCAAGCTGAAGCCTTCGTTCGGCAAGGAAGGTACTGTCACAGCGGGGAATGCGAGCGGCATTGTCGATGGTGGCGCAGCGGTGGTATTGATGCCTGTCGCAGAAGCTCAAAAGCGCGGGCTGAAGCCTCTGGGACGTTTGGTGAGCTGGGGCATTGCGGGCGTCGATCCCAGCATCATGGGCAGCGGACCGGTTCCAGCCACGCGCGCCGCACTCAAGAAAGCCGGCTTGACGTTGGACCAGATCGATCTCGTAGAAGTGAATGAAGCTTTCGCGGCTCAGTATCTTGCCGTTGAGAAAGAGCTTGGTCTCGATCGCGAGAAGACCAACGTAAATGGGGGTGCGATCGCATTGGGGCACCCACTGGGAGCTACCGGAACCCGGCTGGTCATCACGCTGTTGTATGAACTTCGCCGTCGAAAGAAGAAATACGGTCTGGCGACAGCATGCATTGGCGGCGGGCAGGGCATCGCGGTAGTTGTCGAATCGCTCGCAGCCTAAGAACACCGGGGTGAACACGAAGGACACGAAGGTCACAAAGGATTCGAAAGATGGAGCAAGGTGCTCGACGGGCTCTTTCTGCAGCCGATCTTAGCCACGAAATCATTAAGGCCGCGCTGAAGGTCCATTCGGTTTTGGGTCCTGGATTACTCGAGAGTGCCTACGAAGCGTGTCTGCTTTATGAACTGCAGCGAGCGGGATTCAGGGTTGCTTCGCAAGTCCCTCTTCCACTGATCTACGAATCCGTGAAGCTAGATCTTGGATACAGAATCGACCTTCTAGTTGAGGACACGGTACTCGTGGAGTTGAAGGCGATTGAGGAAATTGCGCCAGTTCACAAGGCACAACTTCTCTCCTATTTGCGCTTAAGTAAGAAGAGTCTGAGACTCCTCATCAATTTCAATGTGACTCACCTGAAGGATGGAATCCATCGCATTCTCAATGGGGATGACTGGAGAAAGCCTTCGTGACCTTCGTGTCCTTCGTGTTCACCCCCGGGTCTTTGTGCAATTGGAGTGAGAGGAAGAATGCAGATCAACAAAGTAGGCGTACTAGGCTGTGGCCTGATGGGCTCGGGGATTGCGCAGGTCGCGGCGCAGGCTGGCTACGACGTTACTGTGCTCGAGGCTGAGCAGAAGGCTCTCGACAAGGGCTTTGCCGGTATTGAGGCTTCGCTGGCAAAATTTGTCGAACGTGGTCCGGAGAAGGGCGGGATCACCGCACAGCAGAAAGACGAGATTCGCGCCAGACTAAAGGGTACTCAGAAGAAGGAAGACCTTGCGCAGTGCGACATTGTTATTGAAGCCATCATTGAAAACATCGATGAGAAGAAGAAGGTGTATGGCGTACTGGATGGAATCGTGAAACGCGATGCGATCTTCGCGACTAACACTTCTTCGATCTCAGTCACTGAGCTAATGACTGCCACCAAGCGCGTTGATCGCTTTATTGGCCTGCACTTTTTTAATCCAGTCCCTCTGATGAAGCTGGTCGAAGTTGTGCGCACGATTGCGACTTCAGATGAGGTCATGAACACCGCAGTCGAGTTCGGCAAGAAGTTAGGCAAGGTGCCTGTGCGCACGTCCGACAAAACCGGGTTCATCGTGAATCGTCTATTGGTGCCGTATCTGCTCGATGCCATTCGCGCGTATGAAGAAGGCGTAGGCTCAATTCCCGATATCGACAACGCCATGAAGCTGGGCTGCGGGTATCCTATGGGTCCGTTCACATTGCTCGACTTTGTTGGACTCGATACCACCTACTACATTACGCATGTGATGTACGACGAATTCAAAGAGCAGCGCTTCGCCTCGCCACCTCTGCTCAAGCGACTAGTACTGGCAGGCTGGTACGGAAAGAAAACCGGCAAAGGGTTTTACGACTGGACAGACGCGAAGAATCCGGTGCCCGTGAAGTTGTGACGCGCAGCCCGAGCAATAGGCAATAAGCGATAGGCAATAGGCTTGAACCTGTCGCGATCTCCAGAGGCCATTTCTTGAATTGACTGCCGAGAACCCCTGCAATGACGTTTGAAAATATTCTCTTTGAAAAACGAAATTCAATCGCTTACATCACCATCAACCGCCCCAAAGTCCTCAATGCTCTCAATATGGCGACGATGGGCGAACTGCGCAGAGTATTTACCGATCTGAAACAAGATCGCGAGGTTCGTGTCGTGATACTCACGGGCGCTGGCGAAAAATCGTTTGTTGCTGGGGCTGATATCGGCGAGCTGCAGAGAAACAACCCAGTCGAAGCCAAGGAGTACACGCATCGTGGCCAGGCGGTGGTCGATCTGGTCGAGAATCTCGGCAAGCCGGTGATTGCTTGCATCAACGGCTTCGCGCTTGGCGGTGGATGCGAGATCGCGATGGCCTGCACCATGCGTCTGGCGAGCGAAAATGCCAAACTCGGGCAGCCCGAAGTGAAACTCGGGATCATCCCTGGCTACGGTGGAACGCAGCGTTTGCCGCGGCTCGTCGGAAAAGGCATTGCTATGCAGCTCCTGCTTACCGGCGAGATGATTAGCGCGCAGGAAGCCCACCGCATCGGCCTCGTGAACGAGGTGGTTCCAGCTCAGGAGCTAATTGCGCGTGCCGAAGTAATTGCCCAGGCGATCATCAAGAATGCTCCGTTGGCGATTCAGTATTGCCTGGAAGCCGTGAATCACGGCATGGAGATGCCTCAGCAGGAAGGTCTTTGTCTCGAAGCCACGTTGTTCGCCGTTTGTTGCGCGACCGAAGACAAGAAAGAAGGAACCTCGGCTTTCCTGGAGAAGCGGGCCGCGAATTTTTCAGGCAAGTGAATAACCTTAGATTTACTACTGCGCAATCTGAGTGCCTCATATACGTTGCAAGTCAGCCAATAAATAAAATCGTCACGCCAATAGCCGCCAGAGTGCAAAATTTGCAGAATCCCCTTCTATTGGCCTTGATCCCTGTCTGAAGAATCAGCTACTTACGCTTGGCACGTTGGCTGCAACCTTAGTGCAATGCCAGAACGGAGGTCATGCATGTTGCAGCAAAGCCATCTAGCAGTGGACATGATGCGCAGCGGACTCGATCGGCGCCGCTCTTCCACGCGCATTCTCATTGCGATTCCTGCAGAAGTGGTTTGCCCCGAGATAAGTCCCAGACATCATGCCGCGCTGGTGCGCGACATCAGCCTCGGCGGAGCGTTTCTATATTCCGGCTTCACACCTGCACTCAACGCGGAGATCACAGTGCACTTCGTCGTCCCGTTCGCTGGGAGGCGTGTACGAGTCACCTGTCATACCCAGGTTGTTCGGGTTGAAAAGTCTCCACAAGGCGGCGCGACCGGGTTTGCCGTGAAGTTCCGTAATCACGACGTCAGCGTCATACACTGAAGACGTCAGCGCCGGCTGTCCCCGCCACTGCAGCCGGAAGGTTTGAGCCGGGTCCGTTGTCCGTGTTACGATTCCGTTTCTTTTTCCAGGGCTTGAGCCCGTCTGCTGCGTCCCTCAGCAGCGTGTGATGTCCAATGGTTTTCCTCGCCACGACGCGAATGCTCGATTCCGCGCGAGCAGTGTGCGAGGCGCCCGATTTCCTGCAATCGAGGAGACGGCGCCCGGGCAGAGTAGAGTCGCGTCCGTCACTACGGACGCGAAGCTACCGCTCAGATTCCTGCCAGCTTTTCTCGCGCCACCCTGCCTCAGCCGCACTTAAACATCGAATTCCAATCACAGTTCAGTTCCGCAGCGAAAGGAGTCCTTCGTGAAGACCTATGAAAGCGCGAACCTGCGCAATGTTGCCGTCGTCGGCCACTCCCATTGTGGGAAGACATCTCTAATCTCGGCGCTGCTGTATACCGCGGGCTCAACTCCGCGTCTCGGGCGCGTGGACGACGGATCGGCGACTACCTCCTGGGACGAGGAAGAGATCGCGCGGCAAATGTCGATTACGATCACGCCCGCGTACTGCGAGTGGGATAAGTGCAAGATCAACCTGCTCGATACGCCCGGCTTCAACATGTTTCTGCACGAGGCCAAGGCCGCGCTGGTTCCCGCCGAAGCGGCGCTCGTAGTAGTCGATGGCGTAAGTGGCGTCGAAGCCATGACAAGCCGTGTGTGGGAGTACGCGGCCGAGATGGACATGCCGCGGATCATCGTGGTGAATCGCATGGATCGCGATCGTACCGACAAAGAACGTGTGCTTGAATCGCTGCGCAATGCTTTTGGACGACAGGTCGTGCCCGTGTTCCTGCCCATAGGTAGCGAACGCAATCTTACTGGCGTCGTAGATCTGGTAACCATGAAGTCTTACACCTATTCCATGGGCGGCAATGGAAAAGGCAAAGAAGGGCCGATTCCGCCTGAACTCGCAGAGGAAGCAAAAGCAGCCCACGAAGCGTTAGTTGAACTAGTTGCAGAAGGCAAAGACGAGCTGATGGAGGAGTTCTTCGAGAAGGGAACGATTCCCGAAGATCATCTGATCGGGGCGTTGCATGAGGCCATTCGTGAGGATCGAATATTCCCAGTTTTGTTTGCATCTGGGCTAGGCAACATTGGCACCGACCACATCCTGGATTTTCTCGTCACGTACGCTCCGACTGCATCCGAAAGTGCGCCGATACGCCTGGCTCCCGCCAGTGCCGCAGGAAATGGCGCGAGCGCAAATGGTGCCGCCGCAAATGAAACGCTCAAGGTCAGTGATTCCGGGCCGCTGGCTCTGTATGTCTTCAAGACCATCTCCGATCCTTTCGCTGGGCACATATCCTTCTTCAAGGTCTTTTCCGGAGTCGTGAAGAACGACGCAACCGTGCACAACTTCACGCGCAATCTGGCGGAAAAGTTTTCTCATTTGTCCGTCATGCAGGGCAAGACGGCAGTCAATGTCAGCGAGTTGCACGCGGGCGATATCGGAGCTGTAGCCAAGCTCAAGGGAACCTTGACTGGAGATAGTCTCGGAGACAAAGCTCGTCCGTTAACCTTCCCGCAAGTCACCTTTGCCGAGCCTGCTATCACGTTCGCGATCGAGCCCAAGACGCGAGCCGACGAAGACAAACTGGCGAATGGTCTCCACAAACTAATGGAAGAGGACCAGATGGTGCGCTTCTTCCGCGACGCGCAAACCAAGGAATTTCTTATTGCCGGCACCGGCCAGCAGCATATCGAGGTAATTGTTTCCAAGCTGAAGAAACGCTATCACACCGAAGTGGTGTTAAAAGCTCCGAAAGTTCCGTACCGGGAAACGATTCGCGGCAGGGCCGACGCGCACGGACGTCACAAGAAACAAAGCGGCGGACACGGGCAGTTTGGCGATTGCAAAATCAAGATGGAACCGCTGCAACGTGGTAGTGGATTCGAGTTCGTCAACGACATCTTCGGCGGAGCCATCCCGAAGAACTACATTCCAGCAGTGGAAAAGGGAATCGTGGAAGCTGCAGCCCGAGGTCATCTCGCCGGGTTTCCTGTCGTCGACTTCAGAGTGACGCTTTATGACGGCTCCTATCATGATGTTGATTCCAACGAACTCTCATTCAAGATGGCCGGACGCCTGGCCTTCCGACAGGGCATGGACCAGGCGAAAGCAACCCTCCTTGAGCCAATCATGCACGTCGAGATCTCTATTCCAGACGAGTTCGCCGGCAGCATCATGGGCGATTTGAATTCCCGCCGCGGTCGCATCCAGGGCATGGACAACAAGGGCGGAAACACAGTAGTCAAGGCCGAAGTTCCCATGGCCGAGATGCTCACGTACGGCGTCGATCTTACTTCGATGACACAGGGCCGTGGCAGCTTCTCGATGGAAATGGACCACTACGACATCGTTCCCGGAGCCCTGCAGGAGAAGATCATTTCCGCCGCGAAAGCAGAGCGCGGCGAGTTGGTCGAGGTAGAAGAGTAGACGACGGCTTCTGCTAGGCCTGGTGGGTGCCGAGGTTTCGCGGACCTATCTTTCCCGCTTTGGCGGCCTAGGCCGATCTGATTTTGGCGGCTTCGGCACAGTCAGTCGCGGCGGTTTCGGACTCTTCGGTGGTTTCGGCAGTGCAAGTTTCGGACGTTTCGGAGATTTCAAGACCGGCCAGAGCGTATCGGGGATTGGGCCGGGAGTGGGATCCGGTGAAGACTTCAGCGCGATATCAGCGAGCTGTAAGTAGTAGCTGTAAGGGGGCTCGCTCAGGCCGCGGCGACCGCGTTCGCCCTTGATCGTGCGTTCGAGGTCCGGCGCAATCCACACGCCGCGCGATGTCACCTTGTGGGCGCGGACCCGCGCCTTCTTTTTCCGACCCATTCCTACGCTGCCATGTGTGGAGTTGTTTCACTCCACAATACTAAAAGGGACGGTTATATCGCCCTTTGATTGGCATGGAATTCGCACCTTAGTACAGGAGTCATGAATGGAACGCGCGCATAACCAATTCGGTGCTAATTCCCTGCTCAGGGTAATCGCAGGGAAAATTGCAGCGAAAAAACTAGGGAATTTTTTATTTTGGAGGAAACCCGCATGGATACTGGCGATGCGCAAAGAGGCAGGGAATTTGCAGGGAATTTGCAGGCAATTCTATCTTGCGCCGAGTCATCTCGCCGCTGGCTTGCAGAAGGGCTCGCAATGTCGCAAGTCTGCCCAGTGCGATTGACGTTTTGAGATTGATTTGCGCGAACCATCTGAGAGAATCATGAACCGGGAAAACGACTTTGACAACAACTGAATTGAAGCAGCAGTGTGGCACAGCCGCCCTCGGCTGTGGCTCTGCCCAAGCTCGACCCAGGCGAGGGCTATGCGACAAACAGGAAGCGCTAGTCTTGGGTCAATCATTTTCGGTCAACAAAGACACCAACATGAGACGAAAGTGGCTCCGCCTAGCCCACGCGTTAACGGTGGTTTGCCTTGTTGTTTTATCTGCGTCAGAACACGGTACAGCTCAGAGCACGCCCACCGCACATCCGCTGACGGCGGCGCAGATCAAGGAACTCAAGGACTACATCCACTTCGCCTGGACTACCTTGAGACGCTCCCAGACCGAATGCGCATCCCTGGTCGACACGAAGTTAACCACCAAGCCGGTGCTCTACGTCCCCGCCGACATCCCAATCCCGCCGGCAGTCCAGGCGCTGGAATCCAAATGCGGCAATCGGGTTGTGAAGCTGCCACGACCAATTCAGAAGATGGGTGACGTAAAAGTCTCCGAGGTTCAGCCGCCCGGTCTCCTGTATCTGCCGAATCCCTACGTCGTTCCCGGCGGACGCTTCAACGAGATGTACGGCTGGGACAGCTACTTCATCATCCGCGGCCTGGTGCAGGATGGAATGCTCGAACTTGCCGGCGACATGATCGACAACTTTTTTTTCGAGATCGAGCATTACGGCGCGATCCTGAACGCGAATCGCACCTACTACTTCACGCGCTCCCAGCCTCCGTTTCTCACATCGATGATCATGGACTTCTACCAGGCGGCGACCAAGCAGCCCAAACCGCTCGCGGATGAGAAGTGGCTCGCCCGCGCCTACGGCTATGCTGTTCGTGACTACCAGCTGTGGACTCGAGATCCGAAGCTCGCAGGGAGCACAGGGCTCTCGCGCTACTTCGACCTTGGAGAAGGCCCGGTTCCCGAAATGGGAGACGATCCTACGTACTACGCCGACGTTACCAGCAGCCTGCTCGCGATGCCTGACAGCGAGGCCGATGGCTACATAGGCTCGAGCGACGGCAGCAAATCCGCCCAGAGCGGTCCGCAGTTTCAGATCGAGGTATGCGCCGCTCAAGACACCGCCGCCGCGCCTCGTCATTGCGCCGAACCCAAGCGCGTGAGCCTTGCGCGTGATTACTACAAGGGCGATCGCGCCATGCGCGAGTCCGGATTCGATATCTCTTTCCGCTTTGGGCCGTACAGCGGCTCAACGCATCACTACGCTCCCGTCTGTCTCAACAGCCTGCTCTACAAGGCCGAGCAGCATCTCGCGCGCATGGCCGAGATGCTCGGACGCGCAGAGGAATCCGCACGGTGGAAGCAGCTCGCGGAAGCCCGCAAGGAGGCGGTCAACAAGTATTTCTGGAATGCGCGGGCAGGAATGTATTTCGATTACGACTTCCTGCACGATCGTCAATCGAATTATTACTACGCGACTACCTTTTATCCGCTGTGGGCAGGCCTCGCGAGCGCCGAGCAGGCGCGAGCTGTAGCCCGCAATCTGAGCCATTTCGAGCACGCAGGCGGAATCGCTATGAGCGACCGCATCACCGGCATGCAATGGGACTTGCCATACGGTTGGGCCCCGTTGCAGTTGATCCCGGTAGAGGGCCTTCGACATTATGGATTTAACGAAGATGCCGATCGTATCGCCCAGGAGTTCGTCTCTGATGTGTACGACAACTTCAAACGCGATCAAACCATTCGCGAGAAGTACGACGTAATCACGCGCTCAACCACTGCGCAGGTCTCAGCCGGATACAAAACCAACGTTGTGGGATTTGGCTGGACCAACGGAGTAACGCTGGTGCTGATGAGGGAGAAGGGCTCGCAGTGAGCATATCGGGTTCGCCGCGCTGGCAGCTTCTAACGTTGTCGCGTTTTCGATCACGTCGATCCGTGTATCGGCCCAGGAAGATACTTTATGAAGGCCTCGCATTCTCTCTAAAAAGTGCTATCGGCGCCACTTATTACATGAATCAGTCTGTGTGATTAGCACAATAACTGATCCTCGAGATAATCAACGCTTATAATCTGCGTTTACTATCCTTCCGATAACTACAGCCAATACTTATCTAATAAAACCAAGCTACTCTTATCGAAGGTATCTGACATATGTATTGGACGAAGATATCTTTATGCACATAGTGTTGTCGCTCATTACTCATGCTAGCCCGTTTTCGCGATAAAGCATGACACCTTAAAAAGTGAGTGACTAACATGAAAAGTTACCGTCGTATTGGGATACTAGTGTGTTCACTTTCCCTTAGTTGCCCCGTCTTATCGCGAGCGCAGACGGACTCTGCCGGCACTAAGCCGGTCGATTTGACCAGCCGCGTCGAGGAGCTCCAGAGAGAACTCGACGACGTGCGCGCCCAATTGGCAGCGCTCAAAGAAGCTCCCGCTCACGCAGCCGCGTCGAGTCCTTCGGCGGCTTCGGCATTGGCTTCCAGCTCGAGCAGCTCTACCTCGATCGCCAGCCTGCTCGGTCCCACATCGTTGAGCGGATTCGTCGACATGTACTACGGATACAACGCTAACCAACCGGTCAGCCGCAGCAATTCATTTCGTAGCTTCGACGCGCTCTCGAATCAGTTTGCGTTGAATCTGATAGAGCTCGTAGTGGACAAAGCTCCGGAAGCCACCAATAGCAGAACCGGGTATCACATCGCTGTGGGCTATGGCCAGGCGATCAATGCGGTCAATGGATCTGATCCGGGGGGCTTGGGGTTCGATCAGTACCTCAAAGAAGCTTACTTTTCCTATCTCGCGCCTGTCGGCAAGGGTCTGCAAGTTGACTTCGGCAAGTTCGTGACTCCGGCTGGAGCCGAGGTCATCGAGACCAAGGACAACTTTAACTACTCGCGTGGACTGCTTTTCTCCTACGCGATTCCGTACTACCACTTCGGCATGCGGGCAAAGTACGCCTTCAACGACAAGTATTCGCTCACCGGGTACGTCACAAACGGTTGGAATAACGTCGTAGAAAACAACACCGGCAAGACCTATGGCATGAGTCTGGGTTGGAACCCGACGAAGAAGCTAAACATCGCTGAGAACTACATGGCGGGTCCGGAACAGGCTTCTAACTCCAACTGGCGCCAGCTTTGGGACACGGTTGTGACCTATTCGGCTACCTCAAAGTTAACGCTGATGGCGAACACCGATTACGGCCGCGGGGACAGAATAGCTGGCGTCATTAATCCGGTTTTCTGGACTGGAGTTGCCGGATACGTGAAGTACGCTCCAACCGATAAGTATGCCTTTGCAACCCGGTATGAGTACTACAACGATCACGACGGCTTTACCACCGGCACGCCGCAGCATTTCAACGGGATTACTGGAACGTTTCAGCGCACCGTCGCCAGCCACATCCTCACTCGTCTTGAATTTCGGCGTGATACCTCGAATCAACCGACTTTCGTTAAAGGTAATAACTTGCCTGTCAAAGCCCAGAACACGGCTACTGCGGGACTTGTATTCATGTTCGATAGTCGTGAAGCGAAGTAACTTGACCTTCATGAATCGTCACGAAGCGGCGACGGGACGTTTGCGATACTTGGCCGGTGTGGGGATGGGATTATCCGGCTTGCTGGTGGCTCTGCTGAGGTTTGCTCGACATCCAATCGCAGCGGTCCTGGTTGTTCTGGGCGCCATGGCGCTGTTTTTCTACTCGGCTGTTGGTCTGTTCAAGCCGGCAGGCGGTGGGGTATGAGTACGAGGGAAAGAGCGTGGTTGCGGTTGAGCGATAAGAGATTCCTAGGTTCTAAAGTGGAATATCCGTCTGGTCTCACAATGACACTGTCATCCCTGCGCTCCGCAGCCACGCCGCCGCCGGCACGAAGCATTCAACCGCGGAGCGGGGGATCTGCTGTTGTTCTTGCGGTTGCATCCTTGCGGAGCGCAAAGAAAGCAGATCCCCCGCTCCGCAAGGCAATTCGCTGAAACCGTAAATGGCGTCGGGGCGGAGCCAGGGATGACAGTGTGCATAGGGATGCGAGGCTCGGGCAGTTCAGTACAAGGCAAGAGCCATTACGCACACCGGAGCTAAACAATAAGTTAGGAAGTCAAAGAAATTAGGTTTGCTAATACGCCTGATAAGCAAAGTAAATGAAAGAGAAAGTAATAGCTGCAAACAGAAATATGTATTGGACCTATGCGCGACGTTGCTAGTAGTGTTCCCATGCATTACTGTACGCCGCCCAAAATCTCTAAAAGAGGAATGCAATGAGTGTCATGAGAGGACAACCGACAAAGCTATCTCTATCGGCCAAACTATCCCGCCTGTCTGGCCGGATGCGCGATTCTGAATGGCGGCGATACGGAACACTGCTGCTCGCAGGTAAAGGGATCGGTATCGGTTTGGTTCTACTGATCGTTGCTTTTAGCTCGGGTCTGCTCGGCACGCGAGTGCTGGCTGCGGAAACCGGAGTTAAAGCCTCAGATATCGTGAATCCCATCAACACGGTGTGGACGCTGATTGCTGCCTTCCTGGTGTTTGGCATGCAGGTGGGTTTCACGATGCTCGAGGCCGGCTTCTGTCGAGCGCGCGAAACTGTGAACGTGTTGATGGAATGTATCGTCGACACTTGTCTCTGCGGCATCCTCTTCTACGCATTCGGCTTTGCCTTCATGTTCAGCCACGGTAACGGCTTCATCGGATACCACTGGTTCTTCCTCAAAGACGCTCCGACAACCTACGAAGCAACCGGCGTTGCCTTCATGGCTTTCTGGCTATTCCAGTTTGCGTTCGCCGACACTTGCTCGACGATTACTTCCGGAGCGATGGTTGGACGCACGGGGTTTGTTGGCGATCTCCTCTACAGCGTCGCAGTCTCTGGTTTCATCTATCCGATCATCGGGCACTGGGCGTGGGG